>NZ_AMRI01000021.1 GCF_000299915.1 Gallaecimonas xiamenensis 3-C-1 | reverse complement strand
AGTCATCCAGCAAACCCCCCGGGCTCACCCAGCCATAACCGGTCACATAGGGATTATCAAAGCCACGAACAAAGACATGCCCGCCGCCTTTTTGCGGCTGTTGAAAATATTGGTTAACCACTAACTTGGGATGGGTCACCCCGGCGACATGGCTGTCGTCGATGATCTCCACGCCCCAGGTACGAAACTGAAAATAGTTGGCCACAAAATTAAGATGCGCCCCCGGCCCTTTGTCGCGGGGATTACCCGCCGCATCCACGGTGTCATTCACGCCATAGCCAATCTCGTTCCAGTCTTCACCGCGTTCACGGGCATGGCGAGAGCGGCCAACCATACCAAAGCGTGTTACCAAGCGGCCGTCGGGTAAGGAAAACTGGGTGGATTCTATCGGCTCGTCAAACTGTGGCAGAGGGGTTAGCCCCTCACCCGACATCGGCACAGACACGGCTGAAGTTTGCAGTGTGGGCAGAGAATTCTCGGCAGTTGGCGCGCGAAATTCGGCCTCAAACAGTGAGTAGCCATACTGGGTTGATCGCGTTATCCCCTGTAAACGCAGATAACGGGCGTAGATACCCAAGTTGTAAAACTGCTCGGTCTCCCCCTGCGAACCGACCACATAACGCAATTGATACCAGGTTTGGGCATCGTCAGAGATATACACCGCATATTCCGCTGCATGGGCGCGTTCCCATTGCAGTTTCATGTAACCGATGGCGGTCTTGCTCCCAAAATCAAACTGCAGCCACGCCGCGTCGGGGTCAGTCGCTGTGTTACTCCAGGCGCTTTCCCAACGGGTTTGTAAATCACCATCAATGGCTTTTGCGGCGGTATTGGTGTCGTTCTCATCGCCAGAAGAACTGACTGCCACAGGCGTAACCACCTCCGCATCCGTTACTGCTGCCGCAGCGCTCATGGCGGACTGGCGTTGCGATGAGCTAAACACAAAATCTGCCGGCAACCGTAAGCTATCCGGCGGCGGTGGTAATGAGGGGCCACCGGCTTTGGGCAACAGCACCGCGCTATTGAGAGCAGGCGCTTCTAATGTTGGTGGATTTTGATCTTCCGGAACCGGCGTTACCGTCGCCCCCCCCGGTTCTGACTCAGGGTCGGGTGTCGTCTCTGTACTGCCATCACCACCGCCACCGCAGCCAATAAGCAGCGTACTGAGTAGTGGCAACATGACACCCCAGCGAGCGACAGAGGGAAGGCGAGCTTTATCATTGGTGAGCAAAGGCAGTTCCATTGTGATTCTTCCCAAGAAGCGCTTATGCACCCCTTTTCATAAGGCCGTTAGTTGCCATGACTGACGCAGGTCTACACTGCGTTTTCAGCTCATCGCCATACCCTTCGTCGACAGGCGACATGACTGCTTAACTCATATTGGCGACATGGGCTTTACATTTATTGACTGCGCTGTGAAAAATTGCTTTCAGAAGCGCAAACAATGAGTTCAATAATATAACAATATGAGTATCAATATGGGATTCCCACTTTTGTACTCAAAAAATCGAAGGGTAACCAAGCTACCCGCTTTGGGCCCACTTTACGTGGAGCGCCGCTGATGCGACAAAGCTCAATGGGGCAGGTTTGAACATCGGAGCGAAGCGACGATGTCCCTTGGGGCTAAGGCCAGGGATGGCCTTTGTAGTCCCGGCTTTACAAACCGTCGGTACAGAGAAGCTAAGTTTATACCAACGCCCCCAAACGCCATCAGAAAAGCCGCCCTCAGGCGGCTTTTTTATTCCAGCAGAAGGCAAACTCAATCTTTCAACACATTAAAACCCACCGAACTCAGGTACCGGGCCGAGCGGTAAATCTTATGTAGGTGCGGGCGTAGTCGCTAAAACTATCTGGTAATGCATGGCGATGCGAAAGCCGCAGAAGCGTTAGACGATGAGGCTGTTATAAGTCGCTGGGAGCAGCTGTTCTCGCTACCGCTGTTGGTCAGCCGTTACCAGGCTGGCAAGCTGACCTGTAACGGTGAACGCGCATCCATACCCCCGTTTCTACGCCCCCAATGCTTGCTGCTCGTCCCGCTCACCTCAAACTTGCGTTTTTAGCAGCAACACTCGATATCACAGCGAAGTAAGCATTATCGGACGCTATTCATATGGCAGCGTCGACACACCTCGAATTCGAGCTTCATGGTTACGCAAAGGATGGGGGTCCTTTGTTTTTTTGATATCAGGTTGATTCCGATGACCATAGATCAAATAAACTGTGCGACAGATTTTAAGCCCTCATTATTCAAAGAAGGCCCGCCATTACTGGGAGACAGCCGCATGCAGCATCACAGGATACCCCAGAGCGTCACAGCCTTCTGCATAGTAAGTGACTTTTTTATCTGCCATAAAAGCTGATAGCAAGAGTGAATAAATCTCAGATTCCAGTTGGTTGGATTTGAGTAATGCCACCTGGCCGCTCTGATTACAACTGCCTGGATTGATAACTTGCGCGAAAGAAAAGTAGACAGTTCCTTTCTCATTCAAAGTAGAGTGAGGAAATATCTTTGTTACTGGTGTTGCTTCTGACCACTGGCCAGCGAAACAGGGAATAGAAGCAATCGCAGAAAAGAGTAATACAGAAAATTTCACAAGAAGTCTCCACCGGAAATAATGAAACATAACGATAGCACCACACTGACTATACATTATGAAATACCACCAGCTCAATAGTGGGTGAATACAATTCCCATCCATGATGATATATGGAACGAGATTGCCATTAAACCCTAAATCAAGCTTACAGCCGAAGCTTTCCAATAACCCTAACAGAACCTTTTACTAGTACATCAATTTCGTCAAAATAATTGTTGATGGCTTACCTGATAGAATCAACCCTTCAATAGATATCAAGGACACAGACGCATCCAAGTTTAACTCTTGGTAAGCATTCGAGATATAACGAAAAACCACCCAACTAAATGAGGAAAGCTTCTCTAGCTCAACACGGCAGTTTTTTTAAAATAATTTCTAAAAAAGAGTTCTCCATAATACTTTCTCAGATATTATGAAAGAACATTACTTTGTAATATAAACCCAATTAAAACCTACAGCCCACTTCCAAGAAGGAACTGCTGAACAATCTGTGATTTCCGGATTAAAAGTTACAATAACATCATGATCACTTAGCTTCGCAGCCAATAATGTACTGTACATAACCTTACAGGCTTCCGGTTCGACATTATTATTCTTGCTCACCACTGAACAAATATATGCTGACTTTATATCTCCCGGCCCACTTAAGAGCACAACGCCGCCTCGAGAAACAACAAGATCGTTCACTTGGCCTTTGCACATGGTATCGGCCCATGCAAGAGTCGGAGAAAACAAAGTGATCAGTAGCACCCATATCCGCATATCAAACTCCTTATTTAAGCCAGATGCTCTTCACTTGGGGTACGCTAGGGTAGAGATTACAATTATCGTAGGACTGCAACCTTACCGTTGCATTGGACGCCTTCGCAGTCAACAGAGCTGAGTAATACTCTCTTCCTGAATCGGCCTTTAAATCCAAAACAAAGTCAAAGTTTACATTTTCCTCACAGTGAGAAGGTCGGACTTGGGTAGGTCTATCCTTGACAGCAATAAAAACCAGACTGGGGTAACTAGGCCCCATGAAGAGGCTTTTTATTTTAGTTGTTGTGGATAATTCTTCGCTAATCGCCTTATTAGCATTAAAGGCGCAGAGTAGACCTACCATAAAGATACGATGCATTTTCATTGCAACCAAACCTGTTGAATGATCGGCCAACCATGAGTGCCACCTCCAGTACACCCAGCCAAAGCTAAGTTAACCTTTTTGCCTGCCGCATAAGCAGTCAACAGCGCCGAGTAGGCACGTTTACCACTCTCGCTATCTGGGTTATAAAGGGACAAGTAGGACGTGTCATCACAGTTACCGGGGTTGGCGGCCGAGCTCATGGTCACCAAAACTTGATTAACAGAATATACACGGATGCTGGCTATGGTGTTCGGGTCTGACCAGCCATCGTATGAATCAGAAAGAGCAGAAAATGATAGAAAAAAAAGAAGAAGGCTAGTCTTCAATGGACATTTGGTAGATCTCACAATTGCTCTCCTTAGCATAGACACGGCCATTAATCTTCTTGCCCATAGCAAGGGCACTCAATAACAAGCTGAGCTGAGCAGCCCTTTGTTCCGGTATCCAGCAACGCCCTGTCCCCAAAGCACCAGGATCGGTTGGGCATGGCTCACATTGATTAATACCGGCCCCATCGACCACCCTGAATGTTACCCACCCACTCCGATAGGACAAGCCTTTTATATACCCACTATTCATAGACTCTGTTGCCATGCTGGAAAGTGATAAGCATAAAAAAGGTAGCAATAATAACCGCTTGATCAGGTTAGTCATAGTCAACATAAAGGTAAGATACCCTCTTATTCTGGTCTGGATTGCATGGCTGATCGTCGCCATCAAATCGAATCTTCACAATTTTGGCTGTAGTTGCAGAGGACAGTAGCAGGCTATACCACAACTTACCCGCCTCAGTTTTCCCGTCAAACTGATAGTATTTATAATCACTATTACAGCTATCAGCCTTTAACTGAAAATAAACTTCCCCCAACGCATTAGGGTAGATCCTTTTCACTAGCCCCGTCACGCCTGCGGCATGAGAAACCGTTGAAGTTAAAAGCAATGATAGTAGGAGCCACTTCTTATACTGGTTTAGACTGCATGGCTCGCTGTTAACGGTTAAACGTCCTTTCACACTCTAACCCTCACTAACGTACTAACTTACTGAAATTTCAAGAAACTGAAGATGGGTGTCCTCTTCAGTTTCTTCAGTTTTTAGACTCTTTTTCAGTTGCCTCCTCTTTATATTTCTATTTTTCTTTAAGGGTGACAGGCTCCATTCCATTCAACACCGTCTTGATCATTCCCCTGTCAATTTTCACTACGTTCGATTGGAAACCACCACCAAGCTGCATTCGACCTTCAATAACGATACACACATCTTCCGGCTGAACGACCAGATCATATGCCTCAAACTCATTTTGGTGGCTACTGCCTGAGTTCTTTTTCCAACTTTCAACTTCTGGGGAATAAAGCCCTAAGTACATGGTATAGATATGACGCTCATCAGCACTATCAGAACCAAGGTTTTCTTCGGCATTTCGCTGTTTTTTTCCCTTATCGACCGATCGTATTGTTTGGTATTCAGGTTCTTTTGAAATACTCCCTTCTGGAACCTCTTCTCTGCCATACTCCATTAATAATCCTAATCCCTGCACATCCTTCCCGCTCCAATACAATTGCCCTCTACTCATATGCACTTTGTAATCGGAACGCTCACAAAAATAAGGTTGATAAATTAAGTGATATTCTTGGCCCAACTTTACCAAATCAGTATCTGTAGACAGTTCTAATCTTAGCCGATAAAAACTACCGTCTTCATCCACATAACGACCATAATCAATTTCCTCTTTTGTTTCTGGAGTGACCTTGGCCAAGCTAAGTTTTTCAACCCTTAAATCTTCCGGGGAGCTAATCGCACAGCCAAACAATGTCGACAAAAAGACAATCATGGCCAGTTTAAAAAGATAGCTGTTCATTTTCATACTTCGATCCCTCATGGCCGGCAATATATGTAGCAAATAGCAACGTGTTCCAGGCCGCTTGGGGTGTTACTTGTTGCATAGCCAGACGGCAACGAGTTCCAAGCCCCACCAACAGTGGATATAACATTGTTCATAGAACTCCACATGCTGCCGGTTGAATAGTAGTTATTCCAGATCACAGCATTATTGGCTATGGCCTGCATGTTCGGCCGGGTCCATCCGACAGGGTCAACGGTGACAAGCTTATAGACTTGCATACCGCCAGCTACCAGGTGCCCAACCTCATCGGCGCCATAGCTGTGTGCGACAATCGTGACTCTTCCATGATTGTCAGCAACATAAGTTGAAAGTTTGTCGGCATCCGTCCATTCGAAATATCTAGCGCTATCTTCACCATGAAGATCAATGTAATCTTCATACTTGCCTTTAACGGCATGAGCACCAAATGTGTTGTCCGCCGCACCACCAACAAATGCAACTTTATCGCTACCAGTTATGTTTGGTTTTGGTTGTGGGTGGATTTTAGATGCTGCCTCTCTCATCGCGTATACAAAGCCCGCCGTAACCGCGCCGTTAGCGAATTTACCACCTGTTAATGCCGATGTAGTCCCACCAACCACAGCTGCAGCAGTAACACGTTTTAAGCTCATTCCGGCATTAGAAGAGTCGATACCGTCTAAGAGTGGCCCAGCGGCTTGAGTTACTCCTGCACTTAAAAAGCCATCACCAAACTTACCGCCATTCATTGCGGATGAGACCCCACCAACCATCGCATTAGCAGCAATCTTTCCGGCTACCTGGCTAGAGGTAAGGCCAGCTGAGTTAATATTCAGTTGGAAATCAGGATCTGCGAAGGCATTGTAATTACTTTGTGCCTGACCTACGTTTTGAAAATATGACCCCGCCGCAGCAAAAGCCGCGCCTGTTATAGCGCCAGTCAATGCTCCTCTTAACGATCCTGTTGCAACGTAGCCGCCCACTGCACCAGCGATGGCACCGGCTGCGATGGCGTTAGCGGCCGTTCCAGTAGCAGCCCACCCAGCAACCCAACCAGACGCAGCTCCAGCTGTAAAATATGTAATAACCGCTGCAGCAATTACCCGCCAATACTTCTTGACGAACTTCTTCAATCCGCTAAAGAAGAACCCACTGGGATCCGTTAGCGTCATGGGGTTATTCATGACATAGCTGTAGCGGTTGTAGTTCTGCAGGTTACCCGGCGCTTGCACGAAGGGATCGGCCTGCATAAAGCGGCCTAGGGTGCTGTCATAAATCCGCCCGTTCATATGGATCAGATCCATATCGGGCAGCATCTCATGGCCGGTATAGCCTCGGTTGGTAACCACCTGGGTAAACCACAGCAGCGGGTTAGCACTTTGGCTGGTGACGGTCATCGCCACTTTGCCCCAGGCGTCGTAAAGGCGCTGCTCGGTTATCTTCCCTTGGCTGTCGCTGATGGCAATCACCGAGCCCTGGTGGTCTTTGTGCAGGTAATGGCGTTCGGTGTTGCTGTTGGCCTTACCTTCGGCCACCAAGTGGCGGGTGACAATAGCATCGCCCAGGTCGTACCGCTCTTTGTCGTTCTTAACGACCCCCCCTTCGGTTTCGGTTACCCGCTCCATAGACCCCAGGCTGAGGGTTTTGATCACCACCGTTTTACCGTCCACCACCCGGGTGTCGGTGCGCGCGAAACGCACTTGCCCCGGACCATAGCGGTATTCGGTGACGCTGTTGCCCTTGGTGATTTTGGTTACACGGTCAGCCATGTTGTAGTGAAACTGGCGTACGCCATCACTGGTTACATTGCCGTTGTTGTCGTAGCTGTAGTCACGGCCATTGGCATGGACCATTTGGTAGGGGTTGGCAGCCTTGTAGGCGTAGTCCTTGATGGCGCCTTTTTCCAAGAAGTTGCCAGCGCCATCATAACGATAGGTCTCAACCTGCGTCAGGGCGCTAAGGGTACCGCCGCTTTGCACGGCCAGGGACTCGGTCAGGGACTCGGTCAGGCGATTTAGGTTGTCGTATTTAAAGGTCTCGTTCCGTTTGTCCCAGCTGCCGCCGAACAACAGGGCATTGTTTTCCCAGTTACGGTTGGTCAGGTTACCCACTAGGTCAAACGTAAACGCCTCGGAGAGCAGTATGGTGTTGCTGCTGTTTTGCACGTAGAGGCCGGCGATAAAGCCGCTGGTATTATCAAAGGCACGGTAGTTAACCAGACCATTGCCCAGCTCCTTGCGCTTAATGTTGCCTCGGGCATCCTGCATGGTGACCCGGTCAATCAAGGGGCCACGGCTACCTTCCACCGCCGTACCGGTGGCATTGGCTTCCGCCAATTCATAGCGCTCAACCAAGAAGCCCAGATTGTTATAGACATACTCGGCGCCCAGCTTGGCTTCGCCAGGGAAGGACTGGCGGTAAGGGCGACCATAACTGTCATAACTCTGCCCTGCGCTATAAACGGTGCCGTCAATGGTGGTGCTGGTCAGCACCGGCTGGCCATAGCGGTTGTATTGGTAGCTCTCCACCCACTCGCTGCTGCCGGCTGCCGTACAATTAATGGTGGCGGTGAGGTCGTTGCCAGCTTGGCGCGCCTGCCAGCTACTGGCGACCTTACCCAAACCGTTGGCGGCGCGGTCGTACACCCAGCATTGGGTCACCGTTTCACCGTTGCCACTGCTCTTTTGCGCCAACTTTCGGCCCAGGCCGTCGTAGGCTATCCAGAGCCGGTCATCGATACCCACTCCTGGCTGGCCCGCCAAGGCACTTTGGGCAACCACAACCTGGGTATCCAGGTTGGCACCCACACCAGCCTTGAGGTCCCAGGCTGCCACCATATTGCCAAGGCCGTCATACCGTGAGGCACTGGCCCCTTTACTCAGGTCTGCACTCCAATCCGCCTGCCCCTGCACATTGATGTGGCTGCGGGAGACCTCCACAGTCCGGGCACTGCTGTCCTTCCCAAACAGGGCCTGGACACGGGTGCTGGTGACCACACCGTCGTTATCGATACTGACCGTCTTCGAGACAACCTGGCCGGCATCATCGATGGTCTGCACCGTTTCGCCGTTGGCGTTGGTTTTGGACAGCACCTTGTGGCCCAGGGCATTGGTCTGCACCACTTGCCTCAGGCTGTAGCCCATGCGACTAACCCCGCCACGCGGACCGGTTTGGACAATGGGCCTGTCCAGCAGGTCATACTCCACCGTATTGAAAGGTGCAGAGGCATTGACGCCTTGCGGCGAGGACTCCTCAAATGGTTCGGTGACTTTCCAGGCCCGGGCGAACTTGTCGTAGAAAGTCTGAACAACAGCATACTTGCCATTCAGACGCTGGCCCGCTTCCTGGACCACCAAACCAAACTTATTGAAATACCGGTATTGCTGCGGGGCGCCGTCGCCGTAACGGCGCTCAACATACACCGCCCCTGCCGGGCAGCTGCCACAGCTGCCATAGGTTACATATTGGCTCTTGCCGTAGGCACTCTGGGTCTGTACCTGGCGGCCCCAGGCATCGACAAAACTGCTTTGGCGCACATTATTAGGGCTGATGCTGGTGACCTGGGTGATACGCCCAGACACCGCCGCTGCGCTGGTACCGTTGTATTCGCTGCGGCTGGTCATCGCCGGGGTCTGCACGCCATTGCGGTCGGTGCCGAAGGTCGTCTTGTGGTCCACCAAACCACGCTTGGAATATACCGCCTGCTCAGTGCGGCTTATCGCCTCTTCACCGGGCACCAGCGACTGGGTCACCGCCTTAATGACATGGCCATAGCCATCGTAGTCGTAGGTTTTGCTGTACAGGCCGTCGACCTGCTCCGACTTCAGCATCAAGTCACTGTTATAGGTAAAGTGGCTGACCTTGGTGATATGTTTGCCAGCCGCATCGGCACCACTTGCCATGGCACCACAGCTGTTGCTTGCCCCCAAGGGCCGGCCACCGGGACGGGTGTCCACTGCGGCCGTACAACTCAAGCGCCCAAAGCGGCTGTCGCTGTAGTCATTGAAGGTCTCTTTATAAAAAGTCCCCGACAGGCTTGAGTCGTAGACCGCGCTGGCGCTGTACAGCAGGTTGCCGTAAAAGTCCTGGTGGGTGATTTGCTCTGTGGTGCTCTTGCCACTGCCATCCAGTTCGTAGTTCACATCGCGGGTGTAATAGGGGTAAACAACGTAGCCATTGGGGCCGCTGACGTTCTGGACGTAGGTATTGAGCTTGCTCTGAAAACCGGCATGGTCGGTCGGCAGTGGCGCCACTAAGGATTGTGGGTAATAGGTATACGACTCGCTCAGCAGGGTACCGTCACTCAAGCGGCGGCCAGTACTCTTGGGCATTCCGGTCAAGGGGAAGCGCTGATGGTAATAAGTTGTGGTAGATACATGCCGCTGCAAATCGGTGGCGCTCAGTGCCTCAAAGCCCAAAAAGCCCCGCCCTTGGGTGTGCAGTAGCGCACCTGCGTATTGGTAACCGACACTGACTGTCTCACCGCTAGGGGTGTCTGAATCCACCTGTTTGACCACCGCCATCGGTGCCCGCCCCAAACGGCGCGTGACCCCGTCGGCTGTGGCATTGTTGGAATCGGTGGCGGTATAGACGGTGGCGTCATTGAGGGTGCTGTAGGTCACATGGGTTTGGGTGCCTAACGCCCTGGTACCGGTATTAAAGCCGGTAATGACATCGCTCTGCTGACCTTGGCGGCTATTGTAGTTAATGGACAAACTGCCGCTGTAAACGTGGACCGCATCCACTAAGCCGTCATTGTCCGCATCGGCAAATTGGAGATAGTCATCCAACTTGAGGTTCAATTGATAAAGACGCCGTGAAAAATCCAACCCCCCTACATCACCCGGCTCGGTCGCCGGAGCGTAAGCAAAGGCAACATAAGCTCCATTATTTGATGTTGAATAAATAATGTCGCTGCGGCCATCACCATTGATATCAGCCACCTTCACTTTATAGGCATTGTCATCATCAATAGGGAGGTCAACGACCCCTTCAATACCATCACCATTACCGAGAGAGAGCCAATATTTCCACTTTCCGTCCGCTCTGTACAAAAGGTCCGTTAACCCGTCCCCATTAAAGTCAGCAGGGATTGAAAGTTTATAGTTACTCGAGACTACCGCTCGCGGCCTTTTGTCACTTGTATAGGAGGTTTCCGTTAAAATAATAGGAGCGGCATCATTATAACCACTACCATTCCCTATAAAAACACCAACCCACTTCTTAGCTTGTCTCTCCCAGTACGCTCCGGTTTTTCTATAATTACTGCACATTTCTTCATTAGTGATATCCGGCCTAGGAGCATCCTGACATCTATATTCGACGGTCTCATATGATGCCAACAAATCGGTTAACCCATCACCATTGAAGTCAACCAAACTCAAATTGTCATCTCGAATGCTTAAAGACTTATCCGTCTCCATGTAATTAACTTGAGAATTATTCTTAGTTAACATCAATTTATTGGAACTAGCAAAGCCCTTGCCTTCTTGGAGAACATTACGGTATCCATAGACTATACCGTTTGTAATTTCGATAATATCCTGCAGACCATCTCCATCAAAGTCTGCAACAAGGGTACTTCCTTCCTTCCCGGATGAAGGAATGCCGAGGTCATAAGACTTCGTTTTTTCAATTTCGAAGGCTACGACGCAGGGTTGATTGTTTACAATGCAACCATCGATTACTCGACTTTCCGCTGGCGCGTAATACAATACCGTCCAATGCCCACCGATACTGGCAAGAATGTCCTGTGTACCGTCACCGTTCCAGTCAATAAATTTTATTTTCTCTGGTTCTGAAATTGTCAACAATGTCAATGCAACGGCGCTGCCTGTCTTATTGGAACGGAAGTACCAACGACCACCCGATAGGTAAAGCAGGTCTGTCTTACCATCGCCATCAAAGTCCAACAAATAGTTGTAATCGCGCTCCCCGTTGCCGCCACTTATCGTCAGCGATTGAGGTGACTGGAAGAATTGGTTATACGGCCCTCCAATTGCTCTGCGCTGCCAATCAAAACTCAAGGCTGGTAAGCAGCTGTTACCCGACACGCACTCCTGCATGGCGGTGACAACCGTTGATTCCTCTAACGTCTCGGCACTGTCGTAATAGAGATTCAGGCTTCGTGACAGCTGCGCGTCGTCATACACCAGGATGTTGGTCAGCAGCTGTGATTTGTTCATTACGTTGCCACCAGACAGTAATGAGCTGGTGATGTTGCGCGGGGCATATTGGAACAGCACGGTGTTACCACCGGACTCAGTCACCAAACCCTGGCTGCTGACCTTGGCGGTGTAGGTGATTTTCTTCAGTTGAAGCTCACCTGGCATCGGTGCGTCATAGTCGTAGAGGATGGCATTGCCTTTAACGTCGGCTACTACGTCACGTTGCCATGCTGACACTGTACTAGTGGCGTTTGGATTGGTAGGCGCTGTCCACAGCTTGGCATTAGCCTCACTGCGCCGGCCGTAGTACTGTTTCTCGCCCGCTTTGGTCTCCACCACAAAATAGCCGGAGCCGTCAGCAACGTTCCCTACCGCTTTGATTTCGGCGCCAGAGGCCAATTCCGTGACGTACGTGCGCCCGGCCTGCCAATAGCTATCATCATTTGGGCCAGGCCGCTGCGTTACTGCGCCTTTTACGAACAGCTTTTGGCCATCCAGGCACAGCCGGTCTGCCTTTCCATAGGTGACGCCGTCGATGCTGCCCTCTTGGGCGATGTTTTTCGGGCAACGGTGAATGCTGGAAGTTGCACTTAGGCTCCAACCAACGCCCAGAGGCCCATCCATATGGTTGCCACTGCTGTAACTCAGCGCCACCGACGGTTGCACCTGGGTGCGCCCCGCCGGAACCGTCAGGCTAACCGAATAGGTGGCGTTACCTGACTCATCAACCCGGAACTGCCCGCCCGTCAACCCAATCGCATTCGCTGTCGCCGGAGTGCTGGGAATGTGGTTATTTTTGATAACCGCGTTCAGTTCATCTGCAGAATATTGGCCATCACCATTAAAATCTGCGCCAGCAACCAGGCTGGCATTTAATTGTGTGCCGTTAAAATGCTGAAGGCGGCTATAGTTGCCGCCTATCACAAAGCTGTCACCACCGATCCCTTTGGCCAGCAGCAGTAAGTCATTTTCCAAGTCGCCGTCAAAGTCGGCCTCAACCACACTGACATCCGCCACAGTGAGGCTGTCGGATAGGGCGTTCCAGTCGGCATCACTGATGGCTACCAACTGCCATTGCCCATCCACCAGAACCAATTTCATGGCACCGGCCGGGTTCCTAAACGGAATGGGTATCACCGGTGAAGCATGAATAATCGCTAATTGCTCATCCGCCCGAACGTAATAATCATTCCCTTGCTTGTAGGTGGTCCATGCCGCAGCCGAGGAAGACACCACACCCAACAAGGAGAGCAAGAAGAGTCGAGAGACATTATTCATTTTTCTTTTCCGTTTATGGAATGCCATTGGCCATACCCTGGCCACAGATTGAGATCACCAAAGAAGATATCGACTTCCAGGATTTAGGGAGAAGACCGCACGTTTAGCGCACTAGGACAAGGTGACAGCATTGATAACCAAATTGATGGATTGGACTGCATTATTGCACCACTAAATATCCGATATGGCAGTAACCAGTATCGGTATCAGCCGTGGAGTAAAGGATGACAGGGGCTTTCGTCGCCTTGGCAGCAAGCAAGGCACTTACGAAAGCTGGATAGTTAGCATCTGACTCGCTGAAATAAGCCCAGGGATTGGTATTACCACATAATTTCGACAGGCCATCTAAATAGACGCGTACACTGTATTGGTCTGGCGAAAAATCAATCTTTGACACCTTACCAGGAACAGTGCCATCCCAGGCATTAACTGGCAAAGAAGCGAGTGATAGCAGCAAAGTTGCTAGCGCAGAAGACGCTTTCATTTGAACATCCCTATTCGTTGCACATTACCAGGGTCTTATAGACTAGCCAAGAAATCAATCCTCTTGTAAGCCCAAACAAAAAATGTAAACACTCACTACCAAGAAATTACTAAAGATTCCTTACCAGCAGTGGAACTAAATACACTTGCCTTTTAGACGCGCTACTTTCTTCCAACACCCCTGATAGGAACAAGCTTTCGACAGCGTCTGGCATCCAGAGCCTATGTTACAGCTGTTATCCGCATATAGACGGAGGGAACACGGAGGATGTTCAGAGATTCCCCCCTAAGCCAATGCCATCGTTAGACAAGGAATAGTAGCAAGCATGAAAAACTGGCAGTGATTTAATTACAAAAATCCGTGTCGCACATGTACATATGGGTAATAACAGGCATATCGTTCTGGCAACCCGACAATTGAAACGACACTTTTTGCTTTGCTGCTTTCATTGCCAGAAGACTAGAAAATATTTCTTGATTAGAACTAGGTTGCAAGTAATAAAATTTACTTATTTTACATCCCTCTGCCTCCTTCATGTTCTCAAGCTTAACTCGAACATAACCTCCACCAACAGTCAGCCCTGATACAAATGAGATCTCCGAATAGCTTGCAGAAAAAGCGCTAAAGCTAAGAAGAAGAGAGACAGCAGCCGCGTATTTCATATGTAAAACCTCATTCTTTATCTAAAAGTTACAGGGCGATCACAAGAGCTAATGCTCTAGCCAGCACTCACCGACTAGGTCGCTACAGAAAAAAGTGAGGTTGGCATGATAGCTAAACCCAATGACTAAAACCAATAGCTTTGCTTTATTACATCAGCCATTCTATCAGGTAAGTGGAACTAGCTTGTAGTGTATCTCTACGAGATCTTGTCAGCTACGAAAGCCGCTCTCGAACCAGATCTTTTTACTTTATAATCCATCAGTAATCGATGTTACTTTGTCCATTGCACTCATCATATCTTGGAAATTCATTGCACACTATCCCTATGCTTAAAGGGCCATATCCATTGATGTAAGGCAAGGCAAGAGTGTTTCAAATAGAGAGCTATCTGCTTGGAAAAAGAGTGCTTAACAGCCATTAGAAAATTGACAGCAGATAGGCCGACATATTTCAGCAGGCATAAGAAGGTTCCACCGAAGTGGGCTTTGGGGTCCGTTGCCCAGGTTGGGTTTTAGTTTGGAATATAGCTTTAGCATGCGGGCTTGGCCGATGACCACCAGGTTGTCCAGGGGCAGGGTGACGGGCAGCGCGAAATCGGCTCTGCTCGCCAGTGCCTGGGCTACTTCGGTATTGTCGATGGCCACCTACCCCACCGCCTGGCTTTGGGTTCAGATTTCCAGCCAGCGATAACCTCGGCACACCGACCTCCCCCAAGAGACCTGGAGCCGCTGGAAGCGGTCAACAATATAAAGCCATCTCCTACCCTTCGGCTTTATGGATCAGCGCTCCTCATAGCCGAGCAAGCCACCTGTTGGGATGCAGGTTTGAGCAAGAAATTGAACGACAAATCAAAAACAATAAGACGGAAAAATCGCCATACCCTATGGCCACTTGAACCCATATGCACTGTATAGATACCAGGTGGATCTCATTTGACCCCAAAGCCCATAAATCAAATAAACTGTGCAGCAGTCTTTACGCCTTCGTTGTTCAAAATATGAAAAGCTTGTCCCGATATCTGAGCCTTGGTCTGGTGATCCCCACAGCTATGGCACTGGCCGATGTGCCTCGACAAGAATGCCTTGGGCGCACGACCTTCGATGTGCCGGAGGACATGCAATGGGCAACCTATGATGGCCAACGCACTGACAGAATCACCGATGGATGGGGTGGGCATATATTTACCCCCAAGGTCACGGCCAAAGGGGATGTGGGTAGTTATGACTATGACGGTTTGACTATCCGCGTAAGTGATATCGTCGAACGCGACACCTTCGATGGCGCTGCCCGGTATATCAGAGGCACGGCCCGCCTACATCAAGAGGAGCTGATAAAAGAGGCGGCCAGAAAAAGAAGCGCCCTTGATGAGTTAAAAGCGCTTCATAGCAGGGAAAACACTAAGACCACCAGGGAGGCTGTAGAGCGGTTTGCCAAAAACATAGAAGAAGTCGAACGCCAGATACCTTTAACGAAAGTCTACGACTTTGATCTTGGTATCCCCGACGCCTATTTCCTAGGGGATGAGGTTTCTCCCTCAGATGTCTTGCTCTGGCGCAATAATCGAGTCTACTACTTCGGTTTCTCCAAGGCCGGCCCCGACTCCGCCGAGCGTATCAAGGCGCTGATGGCACGTTTTCAGCCGCGCAAGTTGTATGAGGTGCCCAAAGGGCCGGGCTTCTGTTTTCCCTATGGCTTTATCGCCGACGATGGCAAGACCGCCTACAGCATCAAGAACAGCCTGCGCTTCGCCCGCACGCCCAATGTGATCTTCACCCTGATCACTGCCTCGGCCAACGATCCCTGGCAGACCCGGCCTACGCAAGGCACCTACGACACCGACTACCGCCCTGGCTACGACAGCGAGAAGTGGCAGAAAACCGCATTTATCGAGCCAATCCAGCTTGGCAAGCGCCTGGCTGGACTGGAAGGCTGGCGCCTGGATCCCAAACCGGGCTCCGGTGAGCAGGAGCGGGCCTGGTTCGCCCTGGCACACCGGGGCGGCACCCTCTCTCCTTTAATGGCGGTGCAGATAACAACCTTTCAGAAAGGCACGGACGACCTGGTCCAGCATACGCCGCCACCAGAAGCGGTTATCCCTCGCTTCAACAAACTCAGTGCAAGCATTAGGGAAGACTTGGCTCGGTGAGCAATGTTGACTGCCGCCTCGAAGGCCGCTCCCTTTACTCAATAGCGCACGAGAGGGGACTGATTTATGAAAGTAGAGGCTCAAGGCCGACCTTTTAAATCAAGACCAACGGCTCTGGCTGTTTGGACGTCTAACGCCATTGGCGCACGAAATCACGGCGATTGCCGATACCAGTGACGCTGGTAGATAGCATTGATTCAATACCCCTTTGGGAAAACAAAAAAGCCCACCGAAGTGGGCTTAGGGGTCAGTTGCGCAGGCTGGGTTTTAGGTCGGGGTAGAGCTTTAGCATGCGGGTTTGGTCGGTTACCACCAGGTTGTCCAGGCGCAGGTCTTCGACACCGGGAGGCAGGGTGAAAGGCAGCGCGAAGTCGGCGCCGCCGGCCAGGTCCTGGGCCACTTCGGTGGTGCCGATGGCCAGAGCCTTACCCTGGTACTGGCCGATGAGGGTGGACTTGACGGCAAAGCGGCCGTCAAGGCGAGCCTTAAGGGGGATATGGGCCACCAGGGTTTGCGCATCCAGCCGTTCCAGGCGCACAGCGCCGACGCTGGCGGTTTCCTGGGTCTGCATTACCGGCAAAGCCAGGGAGCGGGCCAGGGTTTGCCCTGCCACCTGGCTTTGGGTAAAGACTTCCAACCGGTAATAGCCATGGCGGGCACCAATCTCCTCCAGGGGTGCCTGGGGCCGCAGGTAGCGACCGTCGTAACGGACCGGCACCACCTGGCCGCTGGGACTGGTGAGGGTCAGCTGCACCTGGCCGGGGGCCAGGGCCTGGCCATCCAGGCTCAGGGCCAGTTTGATACGGTTAGTGCCCTGGGGCAGGGTGAAGTCGCTGCTGGCGCTCAGCAGGTGTGCCGAGCCCTTTTCCTTGACGTGGACCAGGAAGCGGTCGTCGTCATTGAGGGGCTGGCTGCTGCTGAGCCGGGCCTGGCCCTTGGCTACCCGCAGGGCAACACTGCCGTCGCCAAAGCCGGCACTGGCCATTTCCTGTTGGGCGGCAAGGCGCTCCAAGGCCAGGGCCTTGCCGTTGGCGTCCGCCAGGGTCAGCTGGTTGATGTCCAGGCCCTTGGCCTTGAACACCTGGCCCCCTTCAAAACGGGCCTTGGGGGCAACCCGCACCAGGGCCTTGTCTTGACTGATATAGAGGGGCACCCCCTGGCGCAGCGCCTTACCGGTCACTTCCTGCCAGTACTCGTCGCTTTGCTTGTCCAGGGTGCCAAGGGCCTGTTCGGGCGCCTGGGCCTTGGGATATTGGTAGACCACAGGGTCGGCCTGGGCGGTGGCGGCCACCAACACCAGGGCGGCCATCAGGTTGAAATGGTTCATCTTGGCTCCTAGATGCGGTTTTTAAGCAAGGTGGGCAGGCCGAAGCAGTCGCGGCGGCTTTGCTGATGGCTCAGGGGCTCGCCGCCATTGGTTTTGCTGGTGTCGGTAAACCAGACGCTGCCGGCCAGGGATTGGGAGCTGCAATTGAGGAAGCCGTCGGAGCAGCTGTTCAGCCAGTTTTGGGTGACCTCCAGGGCCACCTGGTTCTGGTAGCCGCCGCAGTAGCTGTCACTGTCCCAAACCGCCGATTCCACGTCCGAGCCCACCACGGTTTCAAAGTAGCTGGGCAAGGCCGGGCGGCCGGGGGTGCCGTAAAGCCACTGGGCGTTGTAGGAGGCCATCCAGGACACCTGCTGCATGACGACGGCGTCATTGGCGTAGCCCAGCAACCAACCCAGGGTGGTTTCAAAGGCATTGCCCGCCACCACGGCGTCCGCCAGGGGGGTGCCACCGGAGCTGGGGGCCAGGGCGATAACCCGGCTGGTTTTACTGATAATGCCGGGGTAGCGGCTGTCCCAGGTGGGGTTGGAGAGGATCCAACGCATGACGTTGCCGCCGTTGGAGTGGGTGATCACCTTCAGGGAGGTGATCTGCTTGGCGTTGATAAAGCTGGTCAGCTGGCCGGCCAGGCAACCGGCGGCGGCGCTGTCCCACATGTACTGCTCGAAGTCGCAATTGATCACCACATAGTTGGCCGGGTTGGGTAACCCCTGGCGCACCGTGTTGATGAAATCGCCGGTCCAGTAGTCGTTGTAGGCGTCGGTCTGCTTGCCGGTGCCATGAACAAAGGCCAGGCCCTCGGCGGCATAGGCGCCCGGTAAGGCGGCCACCGCAAGGGCGATAAGCAATAGAAGTCTTCTCATTGTTTTCCCGTCCATTGGTTGAGTGCTTGGGGGCCTGGCTGTCAGGCCCCTTGGTTACGGCACCTTCCAAGCTAGTAGGCCCTCACCGTCTTAACCAATGACTGCTGGTCACTAATTCAGCAAATAGCCAGAAATTGCAGGAGGGATCACAATGGCGGGGCATAAAAAAACCGGCTGGCGCCGGCTTTTATCAGTGCTGTTCTTCGTCGTCTTCTTCGTCGAACTCGTCATCTTCTTCTTCACCGAAGAAGGTGCCCCAGCCGTCGTATTCGACGCCGAAGCGGTCGGCCAGTTTGACGAGGGTGTCGGTGTCCTCGTTGAGCTCTTCGATGACCAGGGGGCCTTCGCGGACGGCGTCAAAGCAGAACAGGGTAACGCGGCCTTCGCGAAACTCCTCGGCGTCGGTAACGTCAAAGCCCAGCTTGAACACTTCCACGGCCACCTTCTCCAGCTTGTCGAAGCTGGGGCTGGCAAAATGGTGCTCTACGACGAACTCGTCGCCAAGGTCGGCACCGTCTTCGACCAGGGTATCGAGGATATCCTGGTTGTCCTGGCGTTGGGCTTCCAGGCGGGCGGCAAGGGACATAACTACCTCCAAGTCAGAATGGCGTTAGCCTAGCAGATCTGCGGCCTTTATTTGCTGCCCTTTTCGCTCTGCTTACCCAGATCCTTGCTCTTTTCCATCAGCCCCAGGGCCGACAGGCCGGTGATCACGTCCAGGTTGGAGGTCAAGCCGCCAGCGCCGGTGCCGTTGATGTAGTTCTGGGGCATATCCACCTTGAAGTTGGGCAGGTTCTGGTAGAGCACCTGGGCCACGTCCCGGTTCATTTCCGCCAGGTACACGTCCTTGTAGCTACCCAGGGCCTTGTACTTGGCCGCCAGCACTTCGGCTTCGGCGTTACCCTTGGCGCGAATGGCCTGGGCTTCAAATTTGGCGGCCTCGGCGTTGGCCTGCTGAATGGCCAGGTTGGCCTTGGCGATCTCCAGTTCCTTAGCCTTGGACAGGGTGGCGATGTCCTTTTTCTTACGCTCTTCCACCAGTTCCCGCTCGGCGATTTGGCGGGCCACTTCCACGTCCTTTTGCTGGGCTATGACCGCCAGCTCCTTGGTACGCTGGGCGTCCTGCACTTCACGGGTGCGCTGGATCTCCTTGCGCAGCTGCTCGGTCTTGGCCTGGGCCTTGGACGTTTCCTGCTCTTGGATGGTGCGGATCCGCTCAGCCACCAGCTTTTTCTTGTCGGTGAGCAGCTTATCCAGCTGGGCTTCGGGGACAGGGTCGCCGATGGTGACCTGGGTTACCTGGATACCGTAGGTGCTAAGGGGGTTGTTCTGGCGGGCCGGCTTGCCGTCCTTGTCGAGGATGGGCACCGTCTTCCACACCAATTGCTTGGTGCGTTGCAGCTTGTTGGAGTCTTCCTGGTCCATGCCCACCGGGGCCAGATCCACCTGCTCCACTTCCACCTGGCGCCGCTCTGTGGTGTAGACACCGTTGCTGAGCTGGTCTGCCAGTTGTGCCTTGAACTGGTTCAGGCCCCCCTGGAAGAACTCTTCACCTGTGTACTGGGTGGAGGTGATCACCGTGACGTTGCGGGCGTTCTTCACCAGCAGGGTGTCGATAAGGTTGTCGTTGGAGCGGAACTCCTGGTGCATGTTCTTTACTGCGTCAGGGTTGTGGGACAACTTGAAGCGGAAGGTGGCCGGTACCTGGCCGGTGTAGGTGTCGGCAAAGCGCACATGGAGGGGGTCAAGGCGCTGGAAGAACTCCTCCCCCTGGCTGTTGCCGAAGGACACGGTCACGACCTGGTCATAACGGGTGATCTTGGAGAAGAACGGCATGCGAAAGTGGATGCCGGGCTCGGTGAACACATCCAACTCACCGGTGAGGTTGTTCTGATGCACATAGGTGTAGCCGGCATCGGTCATCAGCACCGAGCTGTTGGCAATGCCAAGGGCCAGCAGCAGGCCCAGGGCGGTGACCACGCGGCGCGGGGTAATAAGGCCTTTAAAAGAGGCTAACTTGTTGTCTTCCATGAGATTAGGGCGTCCTTAAGGTTGCACGGCTGCGCAACCTTATACTGTTGTCCTAGAGAAATAAAGCCTTAGCCGTTGAGTTCGGCCAGGGCCTGGCTCATCTGCTGGTGGCACTGCTCGGATAGGGCGCGGGCCTGGCCCTTCTCCAGCCCCTGAGTGCTGATGGCAGGCAGGTAACGGACCCGCACCTCGCCGTTGTTCCAGCGGTTGAGGCGGATATTGTCCAGGCTGGACACCACTATGGGCACTATGGGGACACCGGCGGCAATGGCGGTATGGAAAGCCCCTGTTTTAAAAGGCAACAGACCACGGCCGTAGCTGCGGGTACCTTCGGGGAACAGCCACACCGACAGCTTTTCTTCACGGATACGCCGGGCCGCTTCGTCTATGGTGCCCTTGGCCTTGGCCGAGTTCTTGCGGTCGATAAGGATATTGCCGGTCAGCCAATAGAGGGTCCCGAAAAAGGGGATCCACTTAAGGCTCTTCTTGCCGATGGTAACGGTGCGGGGCATTACCGCCTTGGAGGCAGTGAAGAGGTCCCAGCTGTTCTGGTGGTTACCGATAAAGACGGCGGTACCGTTCTGGGCATGCTCCTGCCCTTCCATACGGATACGGATCCCAAGCACCGGGGCGAAAGCCGCGAACAGGTGGGCGAACCGGCACACGTGGTTGGGGTTAAAAGGCCTTAGCAGGCAATAGAGGGAGCCCAGCACGCACACCAGCAGGAAAAACAGGGCGAGCAGCAACAGACGGACAAGAGCAAGCATGGCATTACCTGGCAATGAAGCGGCCAGCATTATAGCGGCTCAGCGGACTAATGCACCTCCGATGAGCGAACAGCTGTTTACCCAAGCAAAATACGCTTGAGTCTGTCTATCACTTCATCCACCCCTATGCCGGCCATCAGATGGTCACCTTTGGCTCTTTTGCCCCAGGGCAGCTGCTGCCAGGGCTTGGCGGTCTGGGCCAGGATATTGGCGTCATAGCGGTTTACCACCAGCTGCAGATGGTTATAGGGGCCGGTGCGGCGCGGGTTGGAATGGGCGTAGAGCCCCACAGTGGGGGTGAACTGGCTGGACGCCATATGGGCAGGGCCGGTGTCCGGCGCCAACACCGCATCGGCCCGTCCCAGCAGGGCCCAGAGGGTTTTCAGGTCGGTCTGGCCGGTGAGGTTGACCAGGGGCTTGTCTGCCGCCGCTTCTATGGCCTGGCCCAAGGCGACCTCCGCTGGGGAGGGGCCACCGCACAGCAGCACCCTGATCCCTTCCTTGGCGGCCCAATCGGCCACTTCGGCGTAGCGATCAGCCAGCCAGGAACGCTGCGCCTTGGAAGCGCTGTGGCAGATCACCAGGCTGGGCTGGCCAGCCGGCAGCAGCTCGGCAGCCTGGTCCTTGGCAGCCTGGGGCAGCGGCAGGGACCAGTTGGGTTTGGGGTCTTCAATGCCCAGGTGGCGGGCAAATTCCAGGAAGTTGTCCAGCACATGCAGGCCCTGGGGCTTGGCGATGCTTTCCCGGGTAAAGAGCCATTGGCCCTCACCGGCGCGGCTGCGGTCAAAGCCGATGCGCCGCTCTGCCTTGATGCCCAGGCTCAGCACCGAGGCCCGCAGGGCTATCTGCATGTGCAGCAAGGCCTCGAAGCGGCGGCCTTTGAGCTGTTGCCAAACCGCCTTCATGCCCTGATACCCGGCTTTCTTGTCAAACACCACCAGCTCCACCCCATCGAGGCCAGCCATCAGCTGCGCCTCCGCCTTACCCAGCACCCAGGTGATGACACAATCAGGCCAGCGCCCCTTGATGACATTGACCAAAGCCAAGGCGTGGCAGACGTCGCCAATGGCGGACAGGCGCAGGATACAGATGGACTTCATGGTGGCTCCGAGGCAAGAGGCGGTCATTATGCAGGGCTAACTTGCTGATGTACAATGGCCGCCCCAGCATTCGAGGCCAGCATGGACAACCAGCATCAATTCTGGAGCCGTCGCCATTTCCTGTTGCACAATCCACGGCTCCTGCCCCAGGTGGGGCCGGACGAATTCAGCCCCCGTTACTGGCAGGACAGGGACGCCGTCACCGGCGTCAGCCATGGCCGTGGCACCACCTATTTCGTGCGTCAGGGCCAGGCCCAGTGGGTGCTGCGCCACTACCGCCGGGGCGGCCTGGTAGGCAAGCTGATTAAAGACAGCTATCTCTACACCGGCATCGAAAAAACCCGGCCGGTGGCCGAGTTCCGGCTGCTGGCCAAGCTCCATCAGCAAGGCCTGCCGGTGCCAAGGCCGGTGGCGGTGCACGTGCAGCGGCTGGGGCTGCGTTACCGGGGGGATATCCTTATCGAGCGGCTGCCTGCAGCGAGGGATCTGGTGGCCTGGCTCAGCCAGCAACCCCTTACCGACCACCAGTGGCAGGCCATTGGCGCCCTGGTGCGCCGCTTCCATGACGCCGGTGTCTACCATGCCGACCTCAACAGCCATAACATCCTGATGGCCGAGGACGGCAAGCTGTGGCTCATCGACTTTGACCGGGGCACCCTCAAGGCCGACGGGGTCTGGAAGGAAGACAACCTGGCCCGGCTGCTGCGCTCTTTTAACAAGGAAAAGGCCAAACTACCCCAGTTCCATTGGCAACAGGACCAACACTGGCCGCTGTTGATGGCCGGTTATGAAAAAGGCGCCTGACGGCGCCTTTTCTTATTCTTCTTCGCTGCTGCTGGCAGCCCCGCTTTCCACTTCCACCGAATCCACCCGTTGCAGGCCACGGGGCAGCTTGGCGCCACGGCGGCCCCGCTCTCCGATGTAATGCTCCAGGTCGGCCGGTTTCAGGGTCAGCTTGCGCTTGCCGGCATAGGCCACCAGGCTGTCGCCGGGTTGCAGTATCACCAGTTGGCGCAGCACTTCTTCACGGCTGGCAGCGCGGGCGCTGGGAATGGAGATGATCTTGTTGCCCTTGCCCTTGGCCAGGGCCGGCAGGTCAGCCAGGGGGAACAGCAACATGCGCCCTTCGTTGGTGATGGCCAGCACCTGCTTGCCCTCCCCGGCTGGCACCTTGATGGGGGGCAGCAGCTTGGCACCGGTGGGCAGGGTCACCAGAGTCTTACCGTTCTTCTGGCGGCTGACCATGTCGCTGAACTTGCAGATAAAGCCGTAACCGGCGTCGGAGGCCAGCAGGTACAGATCCTGCTCTTCGCCCAGCAGCACCTGGTCGAAGGTTTCCCCGGCCACCAGGTTAAAACGGGTGGTAAGGGGTTCGCCCTGGGAACGGGCCGACGGCAGGGCGAAGGCGTCGCAGGCAAAGCTGCGCCCGGAGCTGTCCATAAAGACCACCGGCTGGTTGCTCTTGCCGCGCGCTGCCGCCTTGAAGCCGTCGCCGGATTTGTAACTCAGGTTCTCCGGCTCGATATCGTGGCCCTTGGCGGTACGGGCCCAGCCATTGGTGGACAGCACCACTGTTACCGCTTCGGTGGGCATCAGTTCCTTTTCGGTCAAGGCCTTGGCTTCGGCCCGCACCACCAGGGGGGAGCGGCGCTCGTCGCCATAGGTCTTGGCGTCGGCTTCCAGTTCCTTTTTGATCAAGGCCTTGAGGGCCTTGTCGGAGCCCAGCAGGCGGTTGAGCTCGTCCCGCTCTTTGGCCAGTTCGTCCTGCTCGCCACGAATTTTCATCTCTTCGAGCTTGGCCAGGTGGCGCAGTTTCAGCTCAAGGATGGCTTCGGCCTGTTTTTCCGAGAGGCCAAAGCGGGCCATCAGCGCCGGCTTGGGCTCGTCTTCGGTGCGGATAATGTGGATGACTTCGTCGATATTGAGGAAAGCAATCAACAAACCGGCCAGCACGTGCAGGCGGGCTTCCACTTTGTCCAGGCGATATTGCAGGCGGCGGGTCACCACATTGGTGCGGTATTGCAGCCACTCGCTCAGCATCAGGTTCAGGGGTTTGACCTGGGGCCGGCCGTCCAGGCCGATGACGTTGAGGTTGACCCGAAAACTCTTTTCCAAATCGGTAGTGGCAAAGAGGTGCGCCATCAAGGCGTCGATGTCCACCCGGTTGGACTTGGGCACTATCACCAGCCGCACCGGGTTTTCATGGTCGGACTCGTCGCGAAGGTCCGAGACCATAGGCAGCTTCTTGGCCTGCATCTGGGCGGCGATTTGCTCGAGGATCTTACCGGAGCTGGCCTGGTGCGGCAGGGCGGAGATCACCACTTCACCGTCGGCCACCTCGTACTTGGCGCGCATCTTGACGCTGCCACGGCCGGTTTCGTAGATCTTCAGTAGATCGCTGGCCGGGGTGATGATTTCGGCCTCGGTGGGGTAGTCGGGACCGGGCACGTACTGCATCAGGTCCGGCACCGTTGCCTGGGGGTGCGCCAGCAGGTGCACACAGGCGGCGGTCAGCTCCCGCACGTTATGGGGGGGAATGTCGGTGGCCATACCCACGGCGATGCCGGTGGTGCCGTTGATCAGCACATGGGGCAGACGGGCCGGCAGCACTGCCGGTTCGTCCAGGGTGCCGTCGAAGTTGGGTACCCAGTCCACCGTGCCCTGCCCAAGTTCAGACAGCAGCACCTCGGAGAACTTGGCCAGCCGCGACTCGGTGTAACGCATGGCGGCGAAGGATTTGGGGTCGTCCGGCGCGCCCCAGTTGCCCTGGCCGTCTACCAGCGGGTAGCGGTAGGAGAAGGGCTGGGCCATCAGCACCATGGCTTCGTAGCAGGCGCTGTCGCCGTGGGGGTGGTATTTACCCAGCACGTCACCGACGGTACGGGCCGACTTCTTATACTTGGCCGTCGCGCTCAGGCCCAGCTCGCTCATGGCGTAGACGATGCGCCGCTGCACTGGCTTGAGGCCGTCACCCAGGTGCGGCAGGGCGCGGTCCTGGATAACGTACATGGAGTAGTTCAGGTACGCCGATTCGGTGAAACGGCGCAGGGGCATCTGTTCGATACCGTCGAGGCTAGCTGCGATTTCGTCCATGGGCCTTATCTTGGTTTATCAATCAGTTATTCAGGCTACGGCCATATCAGGCCATAGGGTTTGTGCCGGTTGCGGCTTGCCGAACAGGTAGCCCTGCATGTAGCTGACCTGCAGTATGTCCAGCAGCTCCGCCACTTCTTCGTCTTCGACGAATTCGGCAATGGTGCGGTAGCCAAACTGGCTGGCGATATCCACCAGGGCCCGCACGAAGATGGAGTCGGCATGCTGGCTGGCCAGGCCCCGGATAAAGGAGCCGTCGATCTTGATGAAGTCCACCGGCAAGGTTTTCAGGGTATGGAAAGACGAATAGCCGACCCCGAAGTCGTCCAGGGCGAAGTGGCAGCCCAGCATCTTGAGCTGCTGGATAGAACGGCGGGCCTGGTCCAGGTTGGTCAGGGCTGCCGTTTCGGTGATCTCGATGATAAGACGCCGGGCCAGCTCCGACTTACTTTGCAGCTCGTGGGCTATCTGGGCAATGGCGTCCAGCTCCCCGAAGGTCTTGGGAGACAGGTTGACCGAGAAGCGCACCAGCTTGTCTACCGGCAGCTTGTCCATCAGGTCCAGCAGCTTTCTAAACACCCACAGATCCAGCTCGGTGGTACGGCCGGTCTGTTCGGCGGCGCGGATAAACTCCACCGGCGACACCCAGGCGCCGTCCCGGTCACGGGCCCGAAGCAGGGTCTCGTAATGGGCGACCTCCCGGCTTTCGGTGTCCACTATGGGCTGGAAGTAGAGGCAGAGGTTACTGGTATTGATGCCATGCTTGGACTTTTCCAGCCAGTACAGATGCTTGCCCAGTTCCTGGTCGCTTTCCTGGGTCAGGGCCCGCACATAACGGTTCTTGCCCTGCTCCTTGGCCTTGTACATGGCCATGTCGACCCTGGCCATCACATCATCGATGTCTTCACCGTCTTCTGGAAGCCTGGCCAGGCCAATGGACACCGAAGGGGAATGGAGCTGGCCGCCACCGCTGACCCGCACTTCCCGAAGGGCATGGTAAAGCCGTTCCAGCAACGACTCTTCACCCCCCAGGCTCAGCCCAGGCACCAGCACCGCAAACTCGTCGCCGCCAAAGCGGGCCACGCAGGCGTTGTCGGGCATCAGCTGCTGCAGCACCTTGGCCACCCGCACCAAGAGGCGGTCACCCACCTTGTGGCCGGCCACATCGTTGACGAACTTGAAGTTGTCCAAGTCCATAAACAGCAGGCTTACCACCTGCTGGCGTTTAAGCAGTTCTTGCAGTTCCAGTTCGAACTGGCGGCGGTTGACCAGGCCGGTCAACACGTCATGACTGGCCAACCATTGCAGTTCACCGGCCCGCTTCTGATGCTGGCAGTCCATGGACTCGAGCTGCAAGGACATCTCTTCCAGGCGCTGGGCCAGCAGGGTCGGTTCGTCCAGCAGCTTCTGGTGGCGGCCTATGGTGCGCAGCCTGGCCCGAAAGCCCTCGTAGGCGCCCTTGGCCAGCAAAGGTACGGCGTCGCTGATGGCAGTGAGGCGCTCCAGGGGGCGGCGCAGCAGCAGGTAGAAGATAAAGAGGCAAACCACCAGGCCGCCCAGGCCAAAGACCAGGGTGCTGACCAGAGCCTGGTTCTTGTCGGCCAGCATGTTGCGCCCGTCCAACTGTGCCATCAGCACCTTGCCGTCATCCTCAAAGAGGCTGACCAGCCACAGCCCACCCAGGTCACATTGGCCTTCGCTGAGGCAATGGGCCCGGATCTTGGGCTGGGTCTCGCCGCTGGCGGCCAGCAGCCGATTACCGGCCCTTTCCACCACCAGTACATCCGCCTGCAAAAGGCGGCTGAGGGCTTGCAGGTCCAGGTCGTTACCTGCGCTTTGCAGCCGGCATTGGCTTTCGCCACAGAGCAGGGTCCAGGGGCTCAGGGTGCGCTGTTGGAGCAGCTCGGCACTGAACACCTGCTTGCGATAAAGGGTGGTGCGTTCCCGGACCCCGTCATAAACCTTGTTGACGCTGCCCTGGTTGATAGCCACAAAAGCAGAGAACACCAGCAGCAACAGGCAGAAGAAAGGCACCAGCAGCTGCCAGCGCAGGCTGAGTACAGCCCGGGTGCTCTTCACGCCAGCTCCGCCTGGTGGCCGTTGGCTTCCAGCCATTCCTTGCGGTCGCCGGAACGCTTCTTGGCCAGCAGCATGTCCATCAGGGCCAGGGTCTGCTCGGCATCATCCACGGTCAGTTGCACCAGGCGGCGGGTGGCCGGGTCCATGGTGGTTTCGCGCAGTTGCAGGGGGTTCATCTCGCCCAGACCCTTAAAGCGGGTAACCTGGGGCTTGCCACGGCGGCCTTCGGCCACCAACCGGTCGAGGATGCCCTGTTTCTCCTGCTCGTCCAGGGCGTAGTAAACGTCCTTGCCGAGATCGATACGGAACAGCGGCGGCATGGCCACGTAGATGTGGCCATGCTCCACCAGCACCCGGAAATGGCGCAGGAACAGGGCGCACAGCAAGGTGGCGATGTGCAGGCCGTCGGAGTCGGCGTCGGCGAGGATACAAATCTTGCCGTAACGCAGGCCGTCCAGGGCTTCGGAGTCCGGATCCATGCCGATGGCCACGGAAATGTCGTGTACTTCCTGGCTGCCGAGGATCTCCCCGGAGTCCACTTCCCAGGTGTTGAGAATTTTACCGCGCAGGGGCATCACCGCCTGGAAGTCACGGTCACGGGCCTGCTTGGCGCTGCCGCCGGCCGAGTCCCCTTCTACCAGGAACAGCTCGGTGCGGGCCGGGTCGTCGCTGGTACAGTCGGTAAGCTTGCCGGGCAGGGCCGGCCCGGAGGTGACCTTCTTACGGGCTACCTTCTTGGCGCTGCGGGTGCGGCGCTGGGCGTTGGCGATAAAGTGCTCCGCCAGCATCTCGGCCACTTCGGTGTGGCTGTTGAGCCAGAGGCTGAAGGTGTCCTTGACCACGCCGGATACGAAACTGGCGCATTGGCGCGACGACAGCCGTTCCTTGGTCTGGCCGGCAAATTGCGGGTCTTGCATCTTGACGCTGAGCACGAAGGCGCAGCGCTCCCAGATGTCTTCAGGGGTCAGCTTCAGGCCACGGGGCAGCAGGTTGCGAAATTCACAGAATTCGCGCATGGCCTCCAGCAGGCCCTGGCGCAGGCCGTTGACGTGGGTACCGCCCTGGGCGGTGGGAATAAGGTTGACGTAGGATTCCTGAATCAGGTCGCCACCTTCGTGCAGCCAGAGCACGGCCCAGTCCACCGCTTCGGTCTGGGCGGCAAAGGCGCCCACAAAGGGGCCCTCTGGCAGCTTGGGCCAATCGGCCACGGCATCCGCCAGGTAGTCTTCCAGGCCACGCTCGAAGTGCCATTCGTGCACTTCCTTGTTGACCTTGTCTTCAAACTTGATGGTAAGCCCAGGACAGAGTACCGCCTTGGCCTTGAGGATGTGCTTGAGGCGGCCCACCGAGAAACGGGGGGAGTCAAAATAGCTGGCGTCGGGCCAGAACCTTACCCGGGTACCGGTATTGCGTTTGCCGACGCCGCCCACCACCGTCAGATCTTCGACCTTGGCACCGTGTTCGAAGGCGATGCTGTATTCCTGGCCATCCCGCTTGATCCCCACTTCCACCCGGGTGGACAGGGCGTTGACCACGGAGATCCCCACCCCGTGCAGGCCGCCGGAGAACTGGTAGTTCTTGCTGGAGAACTTACCGCCAGCGTGCAGCTTGCAAAGGATCAGCTCGACCCCAGGCACCCCTTTTTCAGGATGGATATCCACGGGCATGCCCCGGCCGTCGTCGATGACTTCCAGGGATTGGTCTTCATGGAGTATCACTTCCACCTTGCTGGCATGGCCCGCCAGGGCTTCGTCAACCGAGTTATCGATGACTTCCTGACCCAGGTGATTGGGCCTGGTGGTGTCGGTGTACATGCCGGGGCGGCGTTTGACAGGCTCCAGGCCTTCCAGGACTTCCAGGTCTTGCGAGGTGTACTGAGTGCTCATGACGGGGCTTATCAAGAATGGTTAGAGGCAATGGTCAGCCATAGCCGGAAATGTTGTCAATAAAAGTCTAAAAAAGCCGGGACTTGCGGCAGATACTTGGCTAAATCGGTGAAAGCGTGGTCGCCGCCGGCGTCAATAGTGAGCCGGGCGCCTTGGTAATGGTCACGCGCCTGGCGCCAGTCCAGCACTTCATCCCCTTGTTTCTGCAATACCCAAAAGCGACCCGGCTTAGCCAGGGGTTGAATATAGAGGGCCTGGAGCTGGGCCATGTGTTCGGCGCGCACTTCAAAATGCTCCCCGGTATAGGGGTTCACCTGGGGCCCCAGGTAATCGGCCAGCAGCTCGAAGGGGCGCACCGCCGGGTTGACCAGCACCGCCTTGAGGTCGTGCTTCTCTGCCAGGCAGGTGGCGTAAAAGCCGCCGAGGGAACTGCCCATCAACGCCTTGGGGCCGGAGTGGGCCTGGATGTCGGCCTCCAACATGGCTATGGCCTCGGCCGGGGCAAAATGCAGGGCCGGCAGCACCAGCTCCACCTGGGGATGGTAGCGGGCCAGGAAGTCCTTGACCAGCAAGGCCTTGGCCGAGCCGGGGGACGAATTAAAGCCGTGCAGGTAGTACAGGCGCATCAATAACCGCTGGCATTGGCATCGGGTTGGAACTGGCCCTGGGCCAGCCGCACCACCCGGGTGTCGATACGGCCGTTCGGCAGCAAGGCCAGGTAACGGCCGCCAGGGCTTTGGGCATCAACGGCAAAGTCGTGGCTGTGGGGCTTGAACTGCACGCAGGTGGAAGGGGTAGCCAGCAGCCGGACCCCGTCCACCTCTTGGTCCACCTCCTGGTGGATATGGCCAAACAGCACCGCCTTAGCCTTGGGATAGGCCGCCAGCCGCGCCATCAGTGCCTGGCCGTTTTTCAACTGGTGATGGTCCAGCCAAGTGGACTGGCAGGGCAAGGGATGGTGGTGCAGCACCACCAGGGTGTGCAGGTCGGCGCTGGCCCAGCGTTCAACCCAGGCCAGCTCTTCTTCGGCTAGCCAGCCGCTGACCTTGCCCGGATCGTGGGAGTTGAGTAACAACACCTGCCAATGTTTGTTATGCAAACGTTTCACTGGCGGCCCGAAAGCCTGGGCCATGGCGGCCGGGTCGTCGTGGTTGCCGGCCACCCAATACCAGGGCTTAGCTCCCAGGTGGCCTTTGAGCTTGAGATAGGTGTCGAGCTTGTGGTCCTGGGCCAGGTCACCGGTGAGCAACCAAGCGTCGGCCGGCACGTCGACCAGGGCCTCGGCGGCGGTGAAACTCTGCCAGGTGGGAATGCCCATCAGGGCGCCGTTATCGTCGTGAAACAGATGGGGATCAGTCAGAACCCAAAAGCTCAGAACGTCCTTTTCAGTGGGATCCAGGGTCTGCAAGCTCAAACAGGGGGCCTCTACAACAAGGTGCCAAGCAAATCCGAACTGCTCCTTCCTTCTTTGAGACAGAGCTTGAGCCAGTCAGTGAGGAACAGGTTCACCTGCATTTTTTCATCAGGCTGATGCATCTTATCATTGGGGTAGGCATAGCGTGGCGCCAGCCTTGAAAAGTGCTGGCTTGCGCACACTTCCGCCATTCGTACATCGTGGTAGAGGCGCACCATCATCAGGGCCTTGAGGTACTGGGGCATCAGCCCCTGCTGCTCGATGGAAATGGTGGAGGTATAGGGAAAGTCTTCGTCCAGGCGCAACCGAAAGCGCTGGCCCTTGCCCACCAGGTAGGAAACGCTGTCCCCCACCTCGCTCAGGCGCTTGGCCAGTTTCATCAAGGCCGCGTAGTTCTGCTCGCAGGTGCTGTGCAGGGCACGCAGGCTGGGACGATAGGGCTTTCTCATTGCCATTGGTGGCGCAATACCTCGTGATTCAGGGCCAACCACTGCAAACCTATGACAGTGGCGGCGTTGTCAATCTGGCCGGCGGCCAGCATGGCCAGGGCCTGGTCACGGCTGACCGGGTAGACGGCGATGTCTTCCCCTTCTTCGTCCAGGCCATGGATACCGCTGGCCTGGGTGGCGTCCACCTCTACAGCATAGATATGAAGGCGCTCGGTGGTGCCGCCGGGAGACGCCAGGTAGTTGAGCACCGGCAACACCCGTCCTACCGCCAGTCCCGCTTCCTCGGCCGTTTCCCGCACCGCCACTTCTTGCGGGCTCTCCCCTTGTTCTATGATCCCGGCTACCAGCTCGTAGAGCCAAGGATCGGGACTGGTGGCCAGAGCGCCGACCCGAAACTGGCGCAGCAACACCACTTGATCGGTTTTGGGATCGTACGGCAGGGCGACAGCGGCATGACCGCGTTCGAAAATTTCCCGGGTCAACCAGGGGCTCCAGCCGCCGTCGAACTTGCGGTGGCGAAGCACAAAGCGCACCATTTTGAAAAACCCCTGATATAAAGGCGTTTTTTCCTTGATTTCCACATCGGATGCGGAGAAATTTTCCTTCATGTACCACTCCCTGCCGGCAAGGGCTGCCAGCCTAACAAAACACTGCGCTGCCCGCTTCGGGTAACAATGTGTTACCCGCCGCCGTGCTGAATTTATAATCTGTTACACTTGCGACTTGATGTGAAATCAGTCCGTTATTTACTGTTCCAGCCATTGTCGCCGTTGCGGACACAAGGAAACAACGAATGAAGCGTACCCTTTTGAGTCTACTGGTAAGCGCCGGTTTCATCGCCCAGGCGCAGGCCGTCGACCTCGTGGAAGTTTACCAGCAGGCCCTGCAGCACGATCCCGTGTTGCAACAAGCCGATGCCCAACGCAAAGTGGCCATGTCTGGCGTGGATATCCGCAGGGCAGATTTTCTGCCGCAGCTGACCGGTCAGCTGGGTTACCAGTTCAACATGTATGAACAGTACAACCAAACCACCGACAGCGTTCTGGAAGGCAACAGCAAGGGCTGGAACGCCACCCTGAGCCTGCAACAGCAGATCTTCAACTACGGCACCTGGGTACAGATGGACCAGGCCGAGAAGAGCGCTTCCCAGGCCGAGATCAGCTATGGCGCGTCCCGCCAGGATCTGATCAGTCGTGTCGCCCAAGCCTACTTCGGCGTGCTCCAGGCCCAGGACACCCTGGCCTTCCGCCAGGCCGAAAAACGTGCCATCGAGCGCCAGTTGGAGCAAACCAAGCAACGCTTCGCCGTGGGTTTGACCGCCATCACCGACGTTCACGAAGCCCAGGCCCAGTATGACGCCGCCGTAGCCAACGAGATCACCGCCCAGAATGACCTGGACAATAGCTACGAAGGCCTGACCCAGATCACCGGCGTCAGCTACACCGACCTGTCCGTGCTCAACACCAACAAATTCGACCCTTCACTGCCCCAAGGGGCTGTCAAGGATTGGGTGAAGCGCGCCGAGGAGAATAACCTCAACCTGCAAGCCCAACGGGTCAGCGTCGAAATCTCCCGTGACGACATCAAGGTTGCCCAGTCCGGCCACTACCCCACAGTGAACCTGACCGGCAGCTACAGCATGGAAGATACCACCCTTGAGCCCGATAACGCCCCTGACATCAACCAGCCTACCCTGGACAATGCCAGCATAGGTATTGGCGTCAGCGTGCCGATCTTCTCCGGTTTCCGTACCTCCAGCCAGGTTGAGCAGGCCCAGAGCCAGTTCCTGATCAGCAGCCAGGAGCTGGAGCGCATCTACCGTGATGTGGTGCGTACCGTGCGCAACACCTACAACAACGTCCGCGCCAGCCAGTCTTCGGTCAAGGCCTACGAGCAGTCCGTTATCTCCAGCCAGTCTGCCCTGGAAGCCACCGAAGCCGGTTTTGAAGTGGGCACCCGCACCATAGTGGACGTGCTGAACGCCAACCGTCAGCTCTATCAAGCCAAGCAGCAGCTGGCCCAAGCCCGCTATAACTTCATCCTGAGCAACCTGGCCCTGAAACAGGCCGACGGTAGCCTGGCTGACAGCGATGTGGAAATGATCAACAAGGTGCTGATGCCCGCCGCCCAGGCCCCCAAGCCCGAGTAAGCGCGCTCTTGGCACAAAAAGCCCCCGCCAGGGGGCTTTTTTATTGGCCGTGGAAAACCCACTGCTCCCGGCAAGCCTTGCCGTCAGGGGATTACCCAATAAAAAGGGTTGCCACTCAGCAACCCTTTTTTATTCCATCCAAGCCTTATTGGCCGTTTAACACCGCCAGGCTGCGGGCTATGGCCCCTTGGTTGCTGGCCAGCACCTTAAGGCCGGCCTGGCCGGCGCTCTGGCGGGCTGAGTCGTCCTCAAAGAGGGCGACAAGGGCGGCGGGCAGTTGCTGGGCCGTCACCACCTGGCAGTTACCGGCAGCCACCAGGGCGTCGGTAATGTCCTGGAAATTAAAGTAGATGGGGCCGGTCAGGGTCGGCAGGGCGCAGGCGGCAGGTTCCAACAGGTTATGGCCGCCGACATTGACGAAAGAGCCCCCCACCAGGGCCAGGTCGCTGGCGGCCATCAGGGTCAACATCTCCCCCATGGTGTCGGCCAGGTAAACGGCGGTGTCCGCCGCCACTGGCTGCTGGCTGGCACGGCGGGCAAAGGCCCAGCCCTGGCGCTCCAACAGCTTGGCCACTTCGTCAAAGCGCTGGGGGTGGCGGGGCACCAGCAGCAGCAAGGCATTGGGGTGGCGCTCCCTCAGGGCCTTGTGGGCCGCCAGCATCAGGGTGTCTTCCCCCTGGTGGGTGGAGGCGGCTATCCACACCGGCCTGTCACCAAAACCCTGGCGTAGAATCCTGCCCTGCTGGCGCTGTTCCGCGCTCACCTCGATATCGAACTTCACCGAGCCGGTAACGGTCAGCTTGGCAGGATCCAGGCCCAATTGGCGATAGCGATCCGCCTCTTCGGCGGTCTGCACCAACACCTGGCCCAGGCGCTGCATCAGCTTGGCCGACAACCCCTTGAAACGCCGGTAGCGGCGGGCAGATGAGGCGGACAGCCGGCCATTGACCAAGGACACCTGGGTGCCCCTTTTGGCACAAAAGGCCAGCCAGTTGGGCCACAGCTCGGTTTCCATGATCCACAGCCGCTTGGGCTGAATGCGGCAAAAAAAAAGCCAGACACAGGGCCAGAAATCGTAAGGGGCGTAGACATGGCAGAGCTGGTCGCCAAAGGCGGCCTTAAGCCGGTCATAACCGGTGCGGGAACTGCTGGTGAGCAGCAGCTTGGCGTCGGGGTGCTGGGCCCGCCAGGTCTTAAGAAGGGGGATGGCCGCCATGGCCTCCCCCACGCTGACCGCGTGGACCCACAGATCCACCTCCCCCAGCCTGGGCACCAGGCCAAAGTGCTCCCCGGCCCGGCCCTGAAAGTCGGGCTTGCGCCCCGGCCAATAGAGCCAGAGCAGCAGCACCGGGAAGGTAAGGGTCAGCACCAGGTTGTAGAGAAAGCGGCTCATTTGGTCTTGATGCGGTTGATGATGGCGGTGGTGGACACCCCGTCTTCAAACCCCAGTACCCGCACTTCGCCGCCATTGGCGATGACTTCACTGCCGCCGGCGATATCTTCCGGCTTGTAGTCGCCGCCTTTGACCAGCAAGTCCGGCAGCACCTTGGCGATCAATCGTTGGGGAGTGTCTTCGCTAAAGCTCACCACCCAGTCCACGGCCCCCAGGGCCGCCAGCACCGCCATGCGCCGCTCCAGGTTGTTGACCGGGCGGCCGTCACCCTTGAGGCGGCGCACCGAGTCGTCGTCGTTGACCGCGACGATAAGGCGCTGGCCCAGGGCCCTGGCCTGTTGCAGGTAGCTGACATGGCCGGCGTGGAGGATGTCGAAGCAGCCATTGGTCATCACCACCTTTTCGCCCCGCTGCTGGGCGTCCCGTACCGCCAGCACCAGTTGGTCTTCACTAAGGGCACCCAGGCCCTGTTCCTTATCCTGGCCAAGGGCGCCGCTCAGCTCGACGGTGCTGACGGTGCTGGTGCCCAGCTTGCCCACCACTATGCCGGCGGCGATATTGGCCATGGCACAGGCCTCTGCCAGGCTGCTGCCGGCGGCCAGGCTGGAGGCCAGGGTGGAGATGACGGTGTCACCGGCGCCGGTCACGTCGAACACTTCCTTGGCGGTGGCGGGCAGGTGCAAAGGCGCCTTGCCCTTCTCCAGCAAGGTCATACCGTGCTCGGAGCGGGTCACCAGCAACGCTTCGAAGTCGAACTGTTCAATCAGCCCCAGGCCGCGCTGCACCAGGCTGTCTTCGTCCGGGCAATGGCCCACTACCGCCTCGAATTCGCTGAGGTTGGGGGTGAGCAGGGTAGCGCCTTTATAGCGGGCAAAGTCGGTGCCTTTGGGGTCCACCAGCACCGGCTTGCCGGCCAGGCGGGCCAGGGCAATCAGGGCCGGCACGTCGGCCAGGGCGCCTTTGGCGTAATCAGACAACACCACCACGCCGCTTTCGGCCAGGGCCGATTCGAAAGGAGTGCGCAGCAACTGGGCATCGCCTTCGGCGAAGGGTTCTTCAAAGTCCATGCGCAGCAGTTGCTGGTGGCGGGACAACACCCGCAACTTGGTGATGGTGGGGTGGGTGGCGACCGCCTGCAGGTTGTTCTTGATGCCCACCGAGGCCAGGGTCTGGCCCAGGGTCTGGGCCGGCTCGTCGATGCCCACCAGGCCCAGCAGTTCTACTTGGCCACCCAGGGCAGCCACGTTAAGGGCCACGTTGGCGGCGCCGCCCGGCCTGTCTTCGCGCTGTTCCACCTTGACCACGGGCACCGGTGCCTCGGGGGAGATCCTCTTGGTGGAACCATGCCAGTAGCGGTCCAACATGACGTCGCCAACCACCAGCACCTTGGCCTTGTCGAAGGCCGGCAAATTCAGTTTCATCGAGGGCTTCTTTCCTTTCACTCAGATGGGTGGATATTACCATAGGCAAAAGCGCCCTTCGCAGCCCCTGGCTTTAGGGTAAACTGGCGGCCAATCGGCAATTACAAGGAGATGAGTCCTTGGCTATCCAGAAAATCGAAGCGCCCCGTTTCCGTTTGGCGCTGCTCCACCCCCGTTATTGGCTGACCTGGCTGGGGGTGATACTGATGTACGGCCTGTCCTGGCTGCCCTATCGCTGGCAGCTGGGACTGGGCAAAGCCCTGGGGCGCACCCTGGGTAAACTTTTGAAAAGCCGCGCTAAAATTGCCAAGCGCAACCTGGAACTGTGCTTTCCCGAGAAAAGCCAGGCCGAGCGTGACGCCCTGCTGATCGCCAACTTCGAAGCCACAGGTGTGGCCATGCTGGAAACCGGCATGGCCTGGTGGTGGCCCCAGTGGCGGGTGAAAAAGCACATGCAGGTGGAGAATTTTCACCACATCAAGGAAGTGCTGGACCAGGGCCAAGGAGTGATCCTGATGGCCATGCATTTTGTGACCCTGGAGATAGGGGCGCGGATGTTCGGCATGCTGCAACCCGGTGTTGGCTTTTACCGCCCCCATAACAACGCCCTGATGGAATACCTGCAATACCATGGCCGGGTCCGTTCCAACAAATACCTGGTGGACAAACGGGACGTGCGGGGCATGGTGCAGGCGCTGCGGGAAGGTGAGGCGGTCTGGTATGCCCCGGACCAGGACTATGGCCGCCGCCGCGCCGTATTCGTGCCCTTCTTCGAGGTGCCGGACGCCGCCACCGTCACCGCCACCTCCATGTTTGCCAAGCAGGGCCGCGCCAAGGTGGTGCCCTTTGTGCAAACCCGTCTGGCCGACGGTTCCGGCTACAAGCTGAGCTTCTTCCCGCCCCTCAAGACCCTGCCCAGCGGCGACGACCTGCAGGACACCAAGCTGGTCAACCAAATCGTGGCCCGGGAAATTCGTAAGCAGCCGGAGCAATACATGTGGGTGCACCGGCGCTTTAAGACCCGCCCCAATGAGTCGGATCCTTCCTACTACTGAGATCCCAAGGTCTTATCCCAGAGCGCGCCCACCAGGGCGCGTTCTGCCATAAAGGCATCGACCGCCGCCAGGTTGGAGCCTTCATCCAGGCTTTGGCGATGCAGCTGCTGGCGAAGGGCCACATAGGCCCCTTTGAGGGCTTCTGCGTCGTCGGCCAGGATATGACCGGCGCTAGCCAAGGCGTCCAGCTGGCGGATATTGTCGCTATATTGCAGCAATGCCGGGTCCCGGCAGGCCAGCAGCCAGTACTGCACCAAAAACTCGATGTCGGTGATGCCGCCCCTACCCTGCTTCAAATCGAATTGCCGATGGCTGGATTTGTCCAGGTGGGCGCGCATCTTGTCACGCATGGCACGCACTTCCTGGCGCAACTGTGACTGGTCCCGCTCCCGGCACAGGGCCTTTAAACGAATGGCCCTGAAGCGCTCACGCATATTTTGGGGCCCCAGCACCGGCCTGGCCCGCACCAGGGCCTGGTGCTCCCAAAGCCAGGCTTCCTGTTGCTGGTACTGGGCAAAGCTGTCCAGGGGGGTGACCAGCAGCCCCGATGCGCCGGAGGGGCGCAGCCGCATGTCGATGTCGTAGAGCACACCGCTTAAGGTGCGGGTGGCCAGCCAATGGGTCAGGCGCTGCACTAATTTCAGGAAGAACTCCCGGGTGCCGATGGGGCGCTCACCATCGGTTTGGGCACTGGCTTGGGCCTCATCCAAGTCGGTAAGGAACACCAGGTCCAGATCCGAGCTATAGCCCAGCTCCAATCCCCCCAATTTGCCGTAGGCCACCACCAATAGCCCAGGCTGGTAAGGGTCCAGCCCCGGGGGATTGCCGTGTCGGCGGGCCACGTCCTGCCAGGCCAGGGGCAGGCAGGCGGCCAGCACCGTTTCGGCCAAGCAGGTTAAGTGGTCACTCACTTTCATCAAGGGCAGCACCCCGGTGACGTCGGCGGCGGCAATGCGTAGGGTCTGGGCCGCCTTGAATTGGCGCAGGGCCTCCATCTGTCCTTCCACGTCACCCGGTTCGATGCGCAGCATAAAACGGCGCAGCTCCCCTTCGTAGGCGTCCAGGGGCGGCGGCGAATAGAGGTGGCGCGGGTCTATCAGCTCGTCGAGCAAAATTGGCATCTGAGTCAGGCGTTCGCTGATAAAGGCCGAGGCCCCCATCAGGTTCACCAGTTGGCGGCGGGCCCCGGGGTTTTCCAGCAGCAGCTCCAAATAGACGGTGCGGCTGGCTATTTGTTCTAGCAACCTTGCCAGCCTGGCCAGGGTGCGCACCGGGTGGTCGTCGTCCTTGAGGGCCAGCAGCAGGTAAGGCAGCAGCTTGTCCAACTGGCGCCGGCCCCGCTCCCCCATGGAGCGGCGGGCCAACTGCTGGCGAAGGGCCACCAGGGCCGGGGCCAGGGTCTCGGCCAATTGCGCTTCGGCCAGCAGCGCCGCCACTTCCTCTTCGGACCAGTCCGCCAGCATCAGGGTGCGCAGGGCCTGGGGCAGGTCGTCTTCGGTGGGGCCTTCGTCTATCACTTCCCGGAACAGCTTATGGATAAAGGCCTGGTGCCCTTCCAGGGCCGCCTGGAAAGCGCTGTAGCCGCCAAAGCCCTGCATGGCCGCCAGCCTGGCCCGGTTCAAGGGGTCGGCCGGCAGGGTCTGGGTCTGTTCGTCGGCTATGGCCTGCAGGTTGTTCTCCGCCACCCGCAAAAACAGGTAGCTGGCCCTGAGCTGCTCGGCCTCGTCACTGCTCATAACCCCCAGGCCCGGCAGCATGGCCAGGGCCGCCAGCAGGGACGGGGTACGCAGGGCCGGCTCCCGGCCGCCACGGATCAACTGGAATACCTGCACCAGGAATTCCACTTCGCGGATCCCCCCCGGCCCCAGCTTGATGTTGTCTTTAAGGCCCCGACGGCGCACTTCGGCCTCGATAAGCCGTTTCATGTCCCGCAGGGAATTGATAGCCGAGTAATCCAGGTAGCGCCGGTACACAAAGGGCCGCAGTAATTGCTCAAGCTCCGCTTCATAGCCGAAGCCGCCCCCCATCAGCCGGCCCTTGACCATGGCATAGCGCTCCCACTCCCGGCCCTGGGACTGGTAGTAATCTTCCAGGGCCGAGAAGGACAGCACCAGGGGCCCGGCATCGCCAAAGGGGCGCAGCCGCATGTCCACCCGGTAGACGAAGCCGTCCTCGCTGACGGCGTCCAGCACCTGGATCAGCTTTTGCCCAAGGCGTACGAAAAACTCGTGGTTATCCAGTTCCTTACGGCCACCCCTGGTTTCGCCGCTGCGGGGATACATAAAGATAAGGTCGATGTCGGAAGAAAAGTTAAGCTCGCCGCCCCCCAGCTTGCCCATGCCCATCACCAGCAGCGGCACCGCTTGGCCTTCACTATCGGTGGGGGTGCCCCTGAGGCTGGCCTGCTGGGCGTAGAGCCAGTCGCGGGCGCAGGCGATAAGGCCTTCGGCCAGGGCCGACAGGCAAAAGAGCCGGTCCGGCTCGTCGATGTCACCAAGGGCCCCCAAAAACGCCAGGGCCGCCAATTGCCGGTGGCGGAACTGGCGAAGCCGGCTCATCAGCGCCGCCTCGGTGCTGATATCGCCCAGGTCCGGCTGCCAAGGACCCTGGGTCAGGCTGGCGGTATGGCAGGCCAGCAGCCAGGGTAGCCAATCGGGGTGGCGCTGCAACTGAGCCAACAGGAAGTCGGAACAGGCCAAGGCCTGGCGCAGGCGCTCGGTGTCTTCGGCCTTGAGGCCGTCAAGACAATGGGGATGACGCTCTAAAAGGCTGGCCAGGGCCTTGTCGGCCTGGTGCACCAGCAGGGACTGGGTGGACATATTATGTCGATTTTGCTAGACAAAGGGCATCATGAGCATAAAGCCCAAAGGCCCCGCAGTGCCAGCCCAAGCCGCCACCATCGACACCATAGCCCGCCACCTGAGTCAGTCGGCCAATGCCGGCCACACCGGTTGCCATTTCGATTGCACCCCCATCAGCGGCGAAGTAGAGGTGCTGCAAATCGTGGTGCAGGGCCGCGAAGAGCTGCCTATCTTCCTGTCCCTAGCCGAAGATCAGGTGCTGGTGATGAGCTTTTTGTGGGAAGAGGCGGAAGTGGCCAAGGACAAAAGGTTGGCCATGCTCGAAACCATGCTCGAACTCAACATCCCCATGCCCCTGTCCGCCTTTGCCAAGATGGGCGACCGCTACCTTATCTTCGGGGCCTTGTCGGTCCACTCCAGCCTGGCCGACATCGAACACGAACTGGTGGTGTTGTCCGACAACACCCTGGATATCCTCGACGACATGAGCCACTTCCTGGAGGCCCTATGACACTGCTCAAAGAGGTCATGGCCAACAGCCCCCAGGACCGAAAAGGGCTGGAAGACGCGGTAAGGGACACCGGCGCCGCCCTGGCCGCCTGCGCCCCGCAGCTGCCCCAGTGGCAGCGCCAGCTAGCCGAATTAGGCAGCCAACGCCAACGGCTGCAACAGCAGCTGGCCCAAGGCGAGCAGGCCCTTAAGGCCAAGCTGGCCAGTGCCGCAGCGGCAGAACTGGAAGCGGCCGCCGCCGTGCTGGCTGGCCTTGAAAACCAGGAGCTGCAACTGCGCCATGACCAGCAGCAGCTGCAACTGCGCGTCAATCAGGCCCTCCAGTTGGAACGGCACCTGGTGGATCTGAAACGCCAATTAAGCCTGTTGGTGGCCGCCGAGGGCCTGCAGAAGATGGAGCATACCCTCCAGCCCCTTTGGCCCAAGCGCCAGGGGCCGGTCAAAGCCACCTTGCAGCAAATTCGCGAGCGCGAGGCCCAGGGCAACCCAACCCAGGACCAGCAGGCCCCGGCCAGCGCCGCCTCGGTGTTGGCCCGCCTCAAGGGGGAGCGCCCTTGAGTAAAAAACTCCAGGAAAAGTGGGCCTCTTCCATCGCCGCCATGAAAGCGGTGCAGGTAGCCTTCGACCTCGATGCCCGCATGCAGTACGCCATCCGGCTGGCCGCACTCAAGGAAGGCCTGAGCCCGTCCGATCAAATTCGTACCATGCTGGCCCTGCCGGTCACCACCAGGCCCAAGCGGCCTAGGCTCACCGTCACCTTGAACCCCCAGGACTATCTGGCTTTGGGGCAAAGGTACGGCCTGGCCCCGGACGAGCAGCTGGAAATCAAAAAGCGGGTGATGCAGGATTTGATGGACCAGGCTGACCGCCTCCTCAAGGACTGCTGACGTGAAACAGGAAATTCGGGTACTGGCTCCCACCCCCATCGAATTGGCCATGATGATCTTGTCCATCCTGGCGGTGGCGGTGGTTCTGGTCCTGCAATTTGCCCCCCTCAACCTTGACGAGCGCAAACTGCTGCTGCTCATCGACACCGCCATCTGCATCATCTTCCTTGGCCGCTTTTTTATCGGCCTGGCCAGGGCCGGCCAGAAATGGCCCTATATCCGTACCCATTGGATCGATCTGGTTTCCAGCATCCCGGCGGTGGACATCCTCCGTTACGGCCGGCTATTCCAGGTGGTAAGGGTGCTGCGCATCCTGCGCCTGGCCAACCAGGCCATACGCCAACTGCTGCGCCAAAGCACCCATGCGGTGCTGGCCACCATGCTGGTGATTTTGGTGGTGGTGATAGGGGGTAGCTCCATCGCCATCTTGCTGACCGAAGGCCAGAACCCGGCGTCCAATATCCACACCGCCGAGGACGCCATCTGGTGGTCACTGGTAACCATTTCCACCGTGGGCTATGGGGATTTTTACCCTGTGTCCACCGCCGGGCGCATCGTCAGCGCCCTGGTGATCATCACCGGGGTGTCGCTCTTTGGTGGTGTCAGCGGCCTGATGGCCGCCAAGCTGACCATGAGGGACGAACGAGAGGAAGTGGAAAGGCGCGCCCTGCACAACCAATTGCAGGGGCTGGAAGAAAAACTGGCCGCCATGGGCGGCCAGCTCGATACCCTGTGCGCCGAGCTCAGGGCCAGTAGACAGGCTGGTTCAGCCCCAGCTGACGGGACTGGTCCATCGCCGACACCAAAGACTGACGCTTGCGATTAAGCCAGCCTTCCAGCTGTTCGGCATCCTCTTCAGACAAGTCCAGTCGGGCCGCCAGTTGTGCCACACCGTCCAGGCGCTTGGCCTCTTCGATGCCGTACAAGAAGTCCTGCCACTGCTCCAGGCCATCTAAGGCCCGCTCTTCGCCGTACAGGGCGGCAAAGGTGCGACAACAGGTCAGGTAGCGGATCACCCGGGTTTCCTGGTCCACATAGTCGTTTAGGCTCATGCCCTTGGGCAGGTGCCTTTTTAGCTCGGCAAAGGCCTTGGCAAGCTGGGTGTCGGCAAACCATTTGATCGGTTTATCCAGCTCCGCCAGGGCGCCGGCGTCCAGGCGCTCGCGCCAGCTTTTAAGGGTGGCGAACTTGAGGGCGGCCAGCTTGAGCTTGTTGGCCCTGGGGCCAGCCAGCAAGGCGGTAAAGCTGCTCAGGCTGGGCAGGGCCTGCTGGCGCTGCTGGGCCAGCTCCACCAGCTCGTCGCTGATATTGAGCTTTTTAAAGGCGCTGCTCTTGCCGGCCAGCACCTTGGCCAGGCGCACCTGGGCCTGGGCCTGGGCCAGCTGGTCGGCCAGCCATTGGCATTCCTGGCGCAGCTCGCTGGAGGCCTTGCGCGGCACCAGGCCGCCAAAGAGGCTCAGCACCTGGCGGAAATACTGCAAGGCGTCGGCCAAGGCCAACAGCGGTTGCCAGCCCGGCTGCATCAAGAAGGCGTCTTCGGCCTGCTGCCACTGGCCAAGGGCGGCGCCCAGGGCCTGTTGCAGCACTTGGTCATTGCTCTGGGCCCGGCTGATGGCCGGCACCGGCTCGCTCAGGTCAAAAGCGCCCTGCCCCTTGGCCAGCCAGTTGCCCCGGGCGGCTTTGGACAGGCCAAAACACTGCACCCCTTCCACCAACAGCGGCTCGGCGATGCTGAACAGGGCCTTGAGATCCTCACCCTGCATTTCCAGTTCCAGTTCGCGAATGGGCAGGCAACGCTCCCCTACGCAGATCTCTCCCTGGTCCCAGCACAGTTCCACCTGGCCATTGGCCACCAGGGTCTTGCGGCGGGCAAAATCGGTGGCAAAAACCGGTGCCAGGGCCTGTTGCAGGGCCCCAAGGTCGGTGCCTTCCGGCCAGACCTCGGCCGGGAAAGCGGCCAGGTCCGGTTTATCACCGCTCACCGGCAGGTTATATTCGGGACGGGCAGACAGGGCCGAACCGGCATTGTCTGCCAGCTTCAGGGTCTGTTCGCGCTCACCATTGACCTCGCGGATACGCAGGCCCATACGCCAGCCGGCCAGTTGGCCGTCGGGGGTATCGAAGTAGGTGTTTTTTAGGTGCTTGGGCGCCGCGTCTTCAAGCAGCGGAGCCAGCAGTGCGTCTGTGTCGACCTGATCGGCAACACGCAATTTGAGTTCAGTTTCGATGGCCATTGTGGCTTTTAGTTGACAGGTGTCGGGCTGATTATAACGAGCATGGCGCCAAAAAAAACGCTATTACCGTTTTATTGCAAAGAGCCTTTGCGCTACCATGCGCGCCGCATTGGCCTGATGCCGACAATATCGTCAAAAATATGAGGGGCAACCATGCCTGCAAACAGTATTTTAGGTCTATTCGCAAAATCGCCGATCCGGCCCCTGCAGCAGCACATGGACAAGGTCCACGAGTGCTGCCAGAACCTGCTGCCCTTCTTCGACGCAGTGTTGGCAAATGACTGGGAAAAAGCCAGTCAGGTGCGCAACATCATCAGCGGCCTGGAGAAGGAAGCTGACAGCCTGAAACGGGAGATCCGCCTCACCCTGCCGTCCGGCCTCTTCATGCCGGTGGAGCGCACCGATCTCCTGGAACTGGTCAAGGAACAGGATCGCATTGCCAACAAGGCCAAAGATATTGCCGGCCGGGTACTGGGCCGCCAGCTTCAGATCCCGGCCCTCTTCGCCAAAGAGTTCGGCGCCTACCTTTCCCGCTGCCTGGACGCAACCGCCCTGGCCGCCAAAGCCATCAACGAGCTCGATGAGCTGCTCGAAACCGGCTTCCGTGGTCGCGAGGTGGAACTGGTCAACAGGATGATCAACGAGCTCGACGAAATCGAGCACGATACCGACGAGTTGCAGATCCGCCTGCGTCGCCAGCTGCTGGCGATCGAGAAGGATCTGAACCCGGTAGACGTCATGTTCCTCTACTCCATTCTTGAGTGGGTTGGCGATCTGGCCGACCGCGCTGAAGGCGTGGGGTCCCGCTTGGAGCTGTTGCTCGCGCGCAGCTAACAGGAAAACAACATGGAAATCATCGCTAATTACGGTACCACCCTGGTGCTGCTCGCGGCCGTTGTCGGCTTTTTGATGGCCTGGGGTATCGGTGCCAATGACGTGGCCAATGCCATGGGGACTTCAGTGGGCACCCGCTCGCTGACCATCAAGCAAGCCATCATCATCGCCATGATTTTTGAATTCGCCGGCGCCTACCTGGCCGGTGGCGAAGTCACCTCTACGATCCGCAAGGGCATCATCGACTCCAATGCCTTTGTCGGTCATTCCGACCTGCTGGTACTGGGCATGATCGCCTCGCTGCTGGCCGCCGGTGTCTGGCTGATTGTGGCCTCCCATTACGGTTGGCCGGTATCCACTACCCACTCCATCATCGGCGCCATCATCGGTTTTGCCACCGTGGCCGTGGGCAGCGAAGCCGTACAATGGGGCAAGACCCTGGGTATCGTCGGCTCCTGGGTGATCACCCCGGCCATCTCCGGTTTTATCGCCTACTTCATCTTTGTCAGCGTGCAAAAGCTGATCTTCGATACCGAGAACCCCCTCAAGAACGCCAAGCGCTTCGTGCCCTTGTACATGTTCCTGACCGCCTTTGTAATTAGCCTGGTTACCCTGAAAAAGGGCCTGTCCCACATCGGCCTCAAGCTCAGCGGCACCGAGCATTGGCTCTACTCAGTGGCGGCCTCCCTGGTGGTAATGGCACTGGGTTATCTCTTTATCGGCCGTAAGAACTACAACCCCTCCGACGACAAAGACATGGGCTTTGCCAACGTGGAAAAGGTGTTCGCCATCCTGATGGTGCTGACCGCCTGCGCCATGGCCTTCGCCCACGGCTCCAACGACGTGGCCAACGCCATCGGGCCCCTGTCTGCGGTAGTGAGCGTGGTGGAAGCTGGCGGCGCCGTGGCGGCCCAGTCCAAGATCGCCTGGTGGATACTGCCCCTGGGTGCCTTCGGTATCGTCTTTGGCCTGGCCATCATGGGTAAAAAAGTGATGGCCACCGTCGGTACCGGCATCACCCACCTGACCCCCAGCCGTGGCTTTGCCGCCCAGTTCGCCACCGCCACCACAGTGGTACTGGCGTCCGGTACCGGCTTGCCCATCTCCACCACCCAGACCCTGGTTGGCGCCATCATGGGCGTGGGCCTGGCCCGTGGTATCGCCGCATTGAACATGTCGGTGATCCGCAACATCGTGGTGTCCTGGGTTGTCACCCTGCCGGCCGGGGCCTTCCTGTCCATCATCATCTTCTGGATCCTCGAAGCCCTGATCCTCGGCTGAACATTGAGGGGCCTGGCTCTTGCCATGGCCCCTTATGCTCTCTAGGATGTTCCGGCGACTTTATTTCGGAATAATCAATACAATGCTAATGCGTGCGCTGCTTTTGCTTGTGGCCATGGCGCCTGGCTTTTCTTTTGCCAATGCTGCCTATGTCAGTGAAGACATTTATATCTTCCTGCATTCCGGCCCTTCCCGTGACTACCGCATCATAGGGTCGGTCAATGCCGGTACCCAGTTGGATGTGCTCGAACAAGGCAAGGACTTCACCAAGGTCCAAGACTCCGAAGGCCGCAGTGGCTGGGTGGAAAGCCAGTTCCTGACCAACCAACCCAGCTTCAGGGTCACCATTCCTAAGCTCCAGGCGTCTCTTGAGGCCGCCGAAGCCAAGATTGGCAACCTCTCCTCCGGCCATGAGTCTCTGACCAGCACCCTGGACAACCTCAAGCAGGACAAAGTCCAGCTGACCCAACAGGTCGCCGAGCAGGAGGCCACCATCAGCAAGCTCAAGGCCCAAGTAGAGGGTATGGACCAGAGCAACCTGATGCGTTGGTTCCTCTACGGCGGTGGCGTGGCCGGTGGCGGCCTGCTGCTGGGTCTGTTGCTGCCTCATCTGATCCCACGCAAGAAGCGTAAGGATATGTGGGCTTGATACTTCGGCCCCTAATAGATCAAGCCGCCTCAGGGCGGCTTTTTTGTGCCCTAAGCAAGCACTCGGGTTTAATTAAAAACTCACATTAAACGAATTAAAATTCACACAAAAAATAAGCCCCCCATAAACCCCTTACCCAGCATGAAAAATCCTCCCAAGCACTGATCGGACAAGGGAATAACCACCCACTCTTCGCAACCAACCCAAACCGCATCAAGGCCCAGCAAACAAGGGCTACGCCCGTAAAACATTAGCCCCATAAACAACTGTATTCTAATGGAAAAATTGGCAGCCTTTTGGCCTATTCTGTGATGGCGCCGACAGCGCTTTGACTCGCCTGCCAGATGCGGTGAAAAGGGGATTTTCATGCAGAAGGTATATTGTATACTCTGCGCGTCTTATCCCCTTGGCGGGGAAAAATCATCAGCCTTTGGCCCAGCTCCTGAGGTATCAGGGGGCCTCGCACTAAAGGTCGCTAGCCCTATGTTCAACGCAAGCCAAGTGGTTGCACCGGATTTCCAGGTGCCCAGCCTCGACGCCCTTCGCCAGGCCATCACCGACAACTACCAGGTCGATGAAGAGCAGTATCTGACCGAGCTGCTCAAGCTGGTCCCCAGTGATGAAGCCCAAACCGCCGCCATCACCGCCGACACCGAGCGCCTGGTCACCAAGATCCGCGCCCACCACGACAACGGCGACGGCATCCAGGCCTTCTTGCAGCAATACAGCCTGGACACCCAGGAAGGCATCATCTTGATGTGCCTGGCAGAAGCGCTGCTGCGTATTCCCGACCCGGACACCGCCGACGCCCTGATTAAGGACAAGCTGTCCGGCGCCGACTGGGCCCGTCACTTCAACCAGTCCGAATCTCTGCTGGTCAATGCCTCCACCTGGGGCCTGATGCTCACCGGCAAGGTGATCACCATGGACCGCCGCATCGACGGCAGCCCCGCCAACCTTCTTAACCGCATGGTCAACCGCCTGGGCGAACCTGTGGTACGTAAGGCCATGTATGCGGCCATGAAGATCATGGGCAAGCAGTTCGTGCTGGGCCGCACCATCAAGGAAGCCCTGAAGAACTCGCAAAAGTCCCGCAAGCTTGGCTACACCCACTCCTATGACATGCTGGGTGAAGCAGCCCTGACTGCCAAGGACGCCCAGAAGTATTTCAACGACTACGCCAGCGCCATCGCTGCCCTGGGCAGCGCCGAATACGATGAAAGCCAGGCGCCCCGCCCCACCATCTCCATCAAGCTGTCCGCCCTGCATCCCCGCTATGACGTGCAGAACGTCGACCGGGTGCGCACCGAGATGGTTGAGATTGTCCGCCAATTGGTGGAAAAAGCCCGCGCCGCCAATATCGGCCTGCAAATCGACGCCGAAGAAGCAGACCGCCTGGAGATCTCCCTGGACATCTTCGAAGCGGTCTACCGCAGTGATGCCGCCAAGGGCTGGGGTAACTTCGGCCTGGTGGTACAGGCGTTTTCCAAGCGCGCCCTGCCGGTGCTGCTGTGGCTGACCCGCCTGGGCAAGGAGCAGGGTGACCTGATTCCGGTGCGCCTGGTTAAAGGGGCCTACTGGGATACCGAGATCAAACTGTGCCAGGCGGCCGGCCTGACCGGTTACCCCGTCTATACCCGCAAGGCGTCCACCGACGCCTCTTATCTGGCTTGCGCCCGCTTCCTGCTGAGCGAGCACACCCAAGGGGTGATCTACCCGCAGTTTGCGTCACACAACGCTCAGACCGTGGTGGCCATCAAGACCATGGCCGCCGGTCGTGCCTTTGAGTACCAGCGCCTGTGGGGCATGGGCGACGAGCTCTACGACACCGTCTTGGAAGAGAACAAAGGCCAGCACGTGCGCATTTACGCCCCGGTGGGCAGCCACAAGGATCTGCTGCCCTACCTGGTGCGCCGCCTGCTGGAAAACGGCGCCAACAGCTCCTTCGTCCACAAACTGGTGGACCCCAAGACTCCGGTGGCAAGCCTGGCCACCCACCCCATGAAAACCCTGGCCGAGGCCCCGAGCCTTGCCAACCACAAGATCCCGATGCCGGACGCCATCTACGGTACCCGTAAGAATTCTGGAGGAATCAACTTGCATATCCAGTCTGAAGCCCAGCCTTTCCACGACGCCATGGCCCCTTTCCAGACTCACCAATGGCAGGCCGCCCCCATAGTGGCCGGTAAGGAAATGGCCGGTGAGCTGCAAAAAGTGCGCTCCCCCCAGAACAACGAAGATCTGGTGGGCACCGTGGCTTTTGCCGGCAACGACGCCGTCAAGGCCGCCCTGGACAGCGCCCATGCCGCCTTCCCGGCCTGGCGCCGCAGCAATGTTGAAGACCGCGCCAAGGCCCTGGAAAAATTTGCCGACCTGATGGAAGAGCACCGCGCCGAGCTTATCGCCCTGGTGACCCGTGAAGCCGGCCGTATCCTGCAAGACGGTATCGACGAAGTGCGCGAAGCCGTGGATTTCTGCCGCTACTACGCCCAGCAGGCCCGCAAGATGTTCAACGGCGCCGAAGTGCTGCCTGGCCCCACCGGCGAGCTGAACGAACTCTATGTACAGGGCAAGGGCGTGTTCGTCTGTATCAGCCCCTGGAACTTCCCCCTGGCCATCTTCGTCGGCCAAGTCGCGGCGGCCCTGGCCACCGGTAACACCGTGCTGGCCAAGCCGGCCGAGCAGACCTGCCTGGTAGCTTATCGCGCCATCCAGCTGGCTCTTGAAGCTGGTATCCCCGGTGATGTGCTGCACTTCCTGCCCGGCACCGGTGCCACTGTCGGAAGCGCCCTGACCGGCGACGACCGCATCGCCGGCGTGGTCTTCACCGGCTCTACCGCCACCGCCAAGGCCATCAACAAGGCCCTGGCCGACCACGAAGGGGCCATCAAGACCCTGATCGCCGAAACCGGTGGCCAGAACGCCATGATCGTCGACTCCACCGCCCTGCCTGAGCAGGTGGTGAACGACGTCATTGGCTCTGCCTTCACCTCCGCCGGCCAGCGCTGCTCCGCCCTGCGGGTGCTGTACGTGCAGGACGATGTGGCCGACCGCATCCTTGAACTCCTTAAAGGCGCCATGCAGGAACTGGTGGTGGCCGATCCCTGGCAGTACAAGACCGACATAGGCCCGGTGATCGACGCCAAGGCCAAAGGCCTGCTGGACGAGCACTTAGAAGCCCTCAAAGCCTTCGCCAAGCCCATCGCCACCGCCCCGGTGAGCGACGAGGTTGCGGCCAAAGGCTCCTTCGTGGCCCCCACCGCCGTTGAAATCGCCGGTATCCATCAGCTCAGCAAAGAAAACTTCGGCCCCATACTGCACGTGGTGCGCTTCAAGGCCAGCGAGCTGGACGCCGTTATCGATGCCATCAACGACACCGGCTACGGCCTGACCCTGGGTGTGCACAGCCGCAACGAGGGCCTGGCCCTGGAGATCGCCGACAAGGCCAACGTGGGCAACTGCTACATCAACCGTAACCAGATCGGCGCCATGGTCGGTACCCAGCCCTTCGGCGGCCAGGGCCTGTCCGGCACCGGTCCCAAAGCCGGCGGCCCGCACTACCTGTTCCGCTTTGTGACCGAGAAGACCCGCACCAACAACATCACGGCGGTCGGCGGCAACGCCACCCTGCTGACCCTGGGCGAATAAACCCGATGCACTAAAAAACGCGGCCAAGGCCGCGTTTTTTATTCCCTAAATTTTGGGCATAATCTCGTCGCCAACTTCATTGGCAAACTCATGAAAGGATTTCGAGCCATGAAAAAATACTTGCCCCTGCTTGTCGCTTCCCTTATTTCCGTGCCGGCTATGGCGGCCCAGCCTGGTCTCTACGGCGGCGCCCACTACAGCGCTATCAGCCTCGACTCTGAAGACGGTGAAAATTTCGACTTCGGTAACCTGGGGGGCCAGTTGGGCTACCAGTTCAACGACTTCCTCGCCCTGGAAGGCCGCGCCGCATTCAGCGTGCAAGACGATAACATCAGCGGCACCTCCATCGACGTGGAGCTGCAAAACAACTACGGGATTTACCTGCTGCCCCAGTATCACTTCAACAATGTGTTCTCCGTCTACGGTCTGGTAGGCTGGACCAAGGCCAAGCTTAAGGTGTCCGGCTACGGCCAGAGCGCCAGCGACAGCGATAGCGATATGGGTTTTGGCGGCGGCCTGAAACTGGCGGTCAGCGACCAGGCTCACCTCTTCTTGGAATACGCCAAGCTGATGGAAGTGGAAGGTGATGACATTGACGCCGTAACCTTCGGCATCAACTTCAGCTTCTAAAGCCTACCGGCACATAAAAAAACGCGGCTCAGAGCCGCGTTTTTTATGAAGCCTGGTTTTGCACCGGCCAGTTGGTCAGGGCGTTTAACCACAAGACCTTACCGGACAGTTTTACCTTGGTGCTTTCCGGGCCAATTTCCAGCACCTGGATCTGCTCCCAGCTGTCCCCTTGGTGCAATTTGTGGCCATTGAACTTAACCCAACGCAATGCCGGTTCGGTGGCGTAAAAATGGCCGGTGTAATGAATGGCCTGGGGCGCCGGCTGCGTGGTGGCCTTAGGAGCGGCCGGCAATTGCTGGCGAGCCAGGAAGAAAGGATCGGCGACGATAGCCGGTTCACGCATGCGCAGGGCCGGGGCACTGCCCTCTTGAACCTGCTGGGGTACTTTGGGCTGCAAGGCCTCTGGGGGGTTGAGGTCCAGCCACTGCAACTGCGGCCACAGCCAGACGCCGGCGGCCATGGCCAGGCACAAGCCCGCTGTGCCCAGCAGGCGCCTTAACATCAGGCCGGTATCGGCCTGAAACCCTCCCTCTATCCGCTGTGGGCCGGTTTCAGGTTGGCGCTTGGCCAGCGCCTTGGCGAGCAAACTCATAATACAGGTCCTGGCGCGCCTAAGGCGCGATTGAGTCTTACCAGGGTGTTTTCGCCGGCTAAGCCATCAGCCTTGAGGCCCACCTGCATCTGGAAGGCCCGCACCCGGTTTTGCATCTGTTGGTCGTACTGGTTACTGCTGCTGGGGGTATCCCCCATTGCCTGGGCCAGGGCCGTGTCCAGCCAGCCCACCAAAGCGCCCTGGCTGCCCGGCAGCAGGGCCTGGCTAAACTGCGGCGGCGGCCGCCACAGCAAAATGGCGTTGCCCCGGTAATGCAGATCCAGCCAATGGCTGCTGACGGTCTGGCTACCCTGGCTCAGCACCAGGCGGTAATTATCCCCTGCTTGGGTCAGCGTGGCAAAAAAACGTTCCCCTTTATCGTCCAGCAGTTCCAGCACCGCCGGCCGCCCCAGTGCCACCAGCTCACGCCAGGGAGACTGCTGGCGCAGGCAGCGAAAGCCCAAGGGTTCGGCTTGGGCGCAAGGCTCGCCCTTGGGTGCCGGCATGCCCCAGGCCCCGTAAAGGGCGTCGAAGGCGGCCAGGGAAATGCGGTCGCGGCTAGTCGGTTGCACGTGGTCCGCGACCGGGGCTGGCTCGGCCTTGGGCTGAATAGCAGCCTGGGGCACATTGCCCTGGCGCTCCCAGAGGGGATAGGCGGCAATGGCCGCCCCCGCTACCGCCACCAGTAGCGCCCAAGGCCAAAGGGGCTGGCGCCGGCCAGGCATAGGTTCTTGATGCAGTACCTCTCTGGCGGCCTGGTCCATCAGCTTGGCGTCCACCTTTTCCTGGTGGGCACCATAGGCGCCCATCATGGCCCTGTCGCACAGCAGGTTCATCAAACGGGGAATGCCCCCTGAGTGCTTATGGAGCCTGGCCACCGCCGCCCGGGTAAAAAGGGGTCTTTCACGGCCGGCAATGCGCAGGCGGTGCAGGACATATTGGGCGCAGTCTTTGCGACTAAGGGGCAGCAGGTGGTAACGGGCGGTAATGCGCTGGGACAGCTGGCGCAGCTCCTGGCGGCGCAGCAACTGGTTAAGTTCGGGCTGGCCGATAAGGATGATCTTCAGCAGCTTCTGGGTGTCGGTTTCCAGGTTGGTTAAGAGTCGCAACTGCTCCAGTACCGACACCTTCAAATGCTGGGCCTCGTCCACCAACAGTACCGTTTGGCGCCCCTGTTGGTGGTTTTGCAGCAAGAAACCCTGAATGGCGTCGGTCAGCTGTTTGAGGCTGGGCTCGGCGGGGTAAGGGATCTTCAGCTCGTCACAGAGGGTGGCCAGCAGCTCGCTCTCGGTGAGCATGGGGTTGAGGATAAAAGCCAGGTCCGTTTGCTCGGGCAGTTCCTTTAACAGGCGACGGGATACCGTGGTCTTGCCGGTGCCCACTTCCCCGGTCAGCAGTACAAAGCCGCCGCTTTCACGCAGGCCGAACTTCAGGTGCGACAAGGCCTCCCGGTGCCGTTCGCTCATATAGAGGAAATGCGGATTGGGGGCAATGGAAAAGGGGTTCTCGGTCAGCCCGAAATAGGATTCGTACATGGCCAGTCAAGTGCTCAGGTTCTGGGCAATATGGTTACGCGCCCTCGCCGCTTTGGCAAGGTATAATGGCCGGGTTATCAGGAGGTTTTGTGAACTGTTATCTGGTTGGCGGTGCTGTCCGCGATGAGTTGTTGGGATTTGAGGTCCAGGACCGGGACTGGGTCGTGGTGGGGGAAACCGTGGAGGCCATGAAGGCCAGAGGCTTTGAGCAGGTAGGCAGGGACTTCCCGGTATTCCTGCACCCCAAAACCCACGAGGAATACGCCCTGGCCCGCACCGAGCGCAAAAAAGGCAGCGGCTACACCGGCTTTGAAGTCTCGGCCAGCCCTGAGGTGACCTTGGAAGAGGACCTGATCCGCCGGGATCTGACCATCAATGCCATGGCCAAGGCCGAGGACGGCAGCCTTATCGACCCCTACGGCGGCAAAGCCGACCTGGACAACCGACTACTGCGCCATGTGTCAGAGGCCTTTAGCGAAGACCCCTTGCGGGTGCTGCGCCTGGCCCGTTTTGCGGCCCGCTTTGCCCATCTGGGCTTTACCGTCGCCTCGGAAACCCAGACCCTGCTTAAAGCCATGGCCGACTCCGGCGAACTGGCAGCCCTGACCCCAGAACGAGTCTGGAAGGAGCTGGAAAAGGCCCTGGCCACTGACTCGCCCCAGGTGTTTTTCCAGGTGCTGCGCGATTGCGGCGCCCTTGGCGCCCTGTTCCCGGAACTGGACCAGTTGTTTGGAGTGCCGGCCCCGGCCAAATGGCACCCGGAAGTGGACACCGGTATCCACACCCTGATGGTACTTGAGCAGGCCGCTTTGCTGAGCAGCGACATCGAGGTCCGTTTTGCCGCCCTGTGTCACGACTTTGGCAAGGCCCTGACCCCGCCGGAAAAATGGCCAAGCCACCATGGCCATGGCCAGAGCGGCCTGCCCCTTATCAAGGCCTTTTGTGAGCGCTTTCGGGTACCCAACGGTTGCCGGGACCTGGCACTGCTGGTGTCCGACCTGCACTGCCAGGTCCACACCGCCTTTGAGCTCAAGGCCAGCACCCTGGTGCGGCTTTTCGACAAGCTGGACGCCTGGCGCAAACCCGAGCGGGTAGACAAGCTGGCCCTGGCCTGTATCGCCGATTACAAAGGCCGCACCGGTTTTGAACAGCGCCCCTACCCCCAGGCCGACTGGCTGCGCAGCGCCTTTTCGGCGGCCCGCCAGGTGGATGTGAAGGCCATAGTAGCGCAGGGCCTCAAGGGCCCTGCGGTAGGTGACGCGGTAAAGGCCGAACGTATTCGGCTGGTTCAGGCGTTAAAAAACGCCCAGAAACAGGAAGAGGCCGGCGCCTAACAGCAGGCGGTAGACAACAAAGGGCAGCATGCCCAGGCGCTCCAACACCTTCAGGAAGTAGTGGATACAGGCCAGGGCGCAGCTAAAGGAAATGGCGGTGCCCAGGGCGATGATGCTCCAGTCCACACCCGGGCCCTTGTCCAGCATCTTCATCCCTTCATAGCCGCCGGCCATGACGATGACCGGTATGGACATCAGGAAGGAAAAGCGCGCCGCCGCCACCCGGTTCAGCCCCAGCATCAGCGCCGCCGTCATGGTGACCCCAGAGCGGGAGGTGCCGGGGATCAGTGCCAAGGCCTGGGCCAGGCCAATAAGGACGGCGTCCTTCCAGCTGGCCTGGTGCTCGTCCTTGCCGCCCTTGGTCTTGGCGTCGCTCCACCACAGCAGCAAGCCGAACAAAATGGTGGTGGTGGCGATCACCGGAATGGAACGGCCGTATTCTTCCAAGGCGTCGCTGGCCAACAGGCCAAACAGCCCCGCCGGTATGGTGGCGACGATGATCTGCCAGGCCAGGCGGCTATCGGCGTCACGGCGCCCCTTAAAAGACTGCAGCCAGGCCACCAGCATGCGGCCCACGTCTTCCCGAAAATACCAAACCACGGCCAGCAGGGTGCCCACGTGCACCGCCACGTCAAAGCCAACCCCCTGGTCCTTCCAGCCCAGCAACTGGGACGGCAGGATAAGGTGAGCGGAAGAGGAAATGGGCAAAAACTCGGTCAGGCCCTGCAACAACGCCAGGACTATGGCTTCAACAATACTCAAGACTTATTCCTCAAAAGGCACTTGCCACAGGGGCTGGTTCTTGTCGAACCCCTCCCAGAGCGTGGCGTAACTCAGTTGGCTGCCGGGCAGGGTTTCCCCTGGCACCAGTTCGGCCAGGGGCCAAAGCACAAAAGCCAGCTTGCAGATATCGGGCCTGGGCAGCACCACCGGTTGGGTGCAAACCAGGTCGCCGAAGGTCAGCAGATCGATATCCAAGGTGCGGGGGGCGTACTTCTTGGCATTGAGGGGCCGGCCGTGGGCAAACTCCAAAGCCTTTATCCAGGCCAGCACCTCTTCCAGGGGCCAGTCGGTCCAGGCCTTGACCGCCATATTCAAAAAGTTGGTGCCCTTAAACCCCACAGGTTCTGCCTCGAATACCGGCGAGCATTGCAGCTCGCCAAAGGCATCGCGCAGGGCTTTGAGCCCGGCCCGTAGATGAAGTTCCGGGGTCACGTTCGACCCCAGGCTCAGCAGTATGGGGGTCACGGCTGGCGCTCGATGATAAGGCCGACGTTGCGGGCATTGGCCACGGCGCGGGGCTTGGACAGTTTCAGACGCAGCCAGCTCACCCCAAAATCGCTGATCAGATGCTGGGCAATGCGCTCAGCCAGGGTTTCCAGCAACTCGAATTGGTGATTTTCTGTGTACTGGGTAATAAAAGCGCTGATTTTCCCGTAGCATAGGGCTTGGCCGTAATCGTCGCCCCGGGCCGCCGCCCGGATGTCGGTTGCCAGCTCCAGGTCGAACACCAGCTTGCGCTTATGGGTCTTTTCCCAGTCGAAAACACCAATAACGGCGTAAACTTCCAGGCCTTCGATAAAGATGCGATCGGTCACAGGTCGGTTCTCGTTTAGGCGCCGGCCCTGTTAAGCTGCGGGCCTGCTTGTGTGACAACGGCAGCCGAGTTTACCTTATCCCCTAACTGGAAAAAACTAAGCCCTATCATGATCGCCACAGCCGTATTGATGACCCTGGTCGCCTATCTGTTGGGCTCGGTATCCAGTGCCGTCCTTGTCTGCCGGCTGGTGGGGCTGCCCGACCCGCGCCAACACGGCTCAGGTAACCCTGGCGCCACCAATGTGCTGCGCCTGGGGGGCAAGGGGGCGGCGGCGGCGGTGATGGCCGGTGACGTGCTCAAGGGCACCATTCCGGTCTGGGGCTCTTACTTTCTCGGCATCGACCCCATCTGGCTGGGGGTGATCGCCATCGCCGCCTGCCTGGGCCATATCTTCCCCATTTTCTTTCGCTTTCGCGGCGGCAAAGGGGTAGCCACCGCCTTTGGCGCCATGCTGCCCATAGGCTTGATCCTGGCCGGAGCCCAGATCCTCACCTGGATGCTGCTGGTGGCCCTGACCCGGCTCTCGTCCCTGGCGGCCATCATCACCGCCGCCCTGTCGCCCCTTTATACCTGGTTTATCAAACCCGCCTACGTGATCCCGGTGGCCATGCTGTCGGCCCTTATCATCGTTCGCCACAAGGACAACCTGCGGCGGCTGTGGAACGGTACCGAACCCAAGGTACGGTTTCGTAAACCCAAATAAAAAGGCGGCCCCAAGGCCGCCTTTTTTGATGTCAGTTATCGCTTAGGCGATGGGCGCCAGGCTCTCCAAGGACCAGCGCGGCTGGGCCTTGACGCTCAGTTCGGTGCTGCCTTCCTTGGCCAGGCGCAAAGCGCCGGCCAGGGCGATCATGGCGCCGTTGTCGGTACAGAACTCGGGGCGGGCGTAGAAGACCTCGCCTTTTTGGCTCGCCATCAGCTTTTCCAGGGCGCCGCGCAGGCGCTTGTTGGCGCTGACGCCACCGGCGATGACGATACGTTTAAAGCCGGTTTCTTTCAGGGCCCGGCGGCATTTGATCACCAGGGTGTCCACCACCGCTTCTTCGAAGGCACGGGCGATATCGGCCTGGGTCTGCTCGTCGTTCCCTTCGCTGCGAATGACATTGGCCGCCGCTGTTTTGAGGCCGGAGAAACTGAAGTCCAGGCCCGGCCTGTCGGTCATGGGGCGGGGGAAAGTAAAGCGGTCCGGGTTGCCCTTTTCGGCCAGCATGGCCAGGCGCGGGCCGCCGGGGTAGTCCAGTCCCAGAAGCTTGGCGGTCTTATCAAAAGCCTCACCGGCGGCGTCATCAATGGACTCCCCCAAGATGCGGTACTTGCCGATAGCCTCTACCGCCACCAGTTGGGTGTGGCCGCCGGACACCAGCAGCGCCACAAAGGGAAACTGGGGGGGGCGCTCTTCCAGCATGGGGGCCAGCAGGTGCCCTTCCATGTGGTGCACCCCAAGGGCCGGGATATTCCAGCCATAGGCCAGGCTCTTGCCGATGGTCGCTCCTACCAGCAACGCCCCCACCAGGCCGGGGCCGGCAGTATAAGCAACGCCGTCCAGGTCCTGGCCGCTAAGACCGGCTTCGGCCAGGGCTTCTTTGATCAGCGGCAGGGTCTTGCGCACATGGTCACGGGACGCCAGCTCGGGCACCACCCCACCGTAGTCGGCATGGAGCTTCACCTGGCTGTAGAGCCGGTGCGCCAACAGGCCTTGTTCGGTGTCATAGATGGCAATGCCGGTTTCGTCGCAGGACGTTTCAATGCCAAGAACGCGCATGGATAGAGCCTCTGTACCTCGGGGGCCGCTATCTTACCCGCAGGGCACGACTATCTCCACCTTTGGCGGACATATCGGCTTTACATTGGGTCTTTGGCTACGTTAGAATTCCGCACCATTTTTAGTCGCAGTGGTCATTTTGCAGACCACCTAACCGTATAACCCCTGAGGTGATGGTACATGCCGGTAATTAAAGTACGTGAGAACGAACCTTTTGACGTAGCTCTGCGTCGTTTCAAGCGCTCCTGCGAGAAAGCAGGCGTTCTGGCCGAGTGCCGCAAGCGCGAATTCTACGAGAAGCCCACCACTGAGCGTAAGCGCAAGAAAGCTGCTGCTGTTAAGCGTCACGCCAAGAAGCTGGCTCGCGAAAACGCCCGTCGCGTTCGTCTGTACTAATACCTTTTTGCATCCGGAGCCGTTATGAGTCTCAAAGAGCAACTCACCGACGCGCAAAAAGATGCCATGCGTGCCAAGGACAAACTGCGCCTTGGCACGTTGCGCCTTACCCTCTCTGCCATCAAGCAGGTTGAGGTTGATGAGCGCCGCGAACTCTCTGACGACGACGTTATTGCCATCATCACCAAGATGATCAAGCAACGTCGCGACTCCATCTCGCAGTATGAGAACGCTGGCCGCCAAGAGCTGGCCGACGCGGAAGCCGCAGAGATCGTCGTACTTCAGGACTTCCTGCCCAAACAGCTTAGCGGCGATGAAATCGCTGCGCTGATCGAGCAGGCCATCACCGCTACCGGTGCTGCTGGCCCTGCCGATATGGGCAAGGTCATGGGCTGGCTGAAGCCCAAGCTGCAAGGCCGTGCCGAAATTGGCCCCATCAGTGGCCAGGTGAAGGCTAAATTAAGCGCCTGACAATTCTGATTGGGGTGTTAGGATAATCCTTTCACCCCCTTCTCTTTCTATCGTGCTGATTGGAGCATCATGGCTGGAACCATTCCCCGTGATTTCATCGACGATCTGTTGGCTCGCACCGACATCGTTGAGCTGGTCAGCAGTCGCGTCAAACTGAAAAAAACCGGCAAAAACTACAGCGCCTGCTGCCCTTTTCACAGTGAAAAGACCCCGTCTTTTTCGGTTAGCCCGCAAAAGCAGTTCTATTACTGCTTTGGCTGCGGCGCCAAGGGCGACGCCATCAAGTTTGTCGAAGAGTTTGACCGCATCGGCTTTGCCGAGGCCGTGGAAGAGCTGGCCGCCCTGCACGGCATGGAAGTGCCCCGTGAACAGGGCCACCAGCGCAACCCCAAAGCCCAGGAACGCCGCGAAGACGCCTATGCCCTGATGCAGGACATACAGCGCCACTATTACCAGAATCTCAAGGGCCACCCGGCTGCCGTGGACTACCTCAAGGGCCGTGGCCTGTCGGGAGATATCGTCAAGCAGTTCGGTATCGGCTTTGTGCCCGACGAATGGGACAGCGTCCTTAAGGTCTTCGGCACCAGTTTTGAGCGCCAGCAATTGCTGATGGACACCGGCATGTTGGTGCAGAACGAGAAAGGGCGCCGTTACGATCGCTTCCGCGACCGTATCATGTTTCCCATCCGCGACCGCCGGGGCCGCACCATCGCCTTTGGTGGCCGGGTGCTGGGAGACGGTACCCCCAAGTACCTTAACTCTCCCGAGACCCGCATCTACCACAAGGGCTCGGAGCTGTATGGCCTTTACGAGGCCCGCCAAGCCAACCGCGAATTGGAGCGGCTGGTGGTGGTAGAAGGTTACATGGACGTGGTGGCCCTGTTCCAGGCCGGTATCAGCTATGCGGTGGCAAGCCTTGGCACCTCCACCACCAGCGACCAGCTGGAACTGCTATTCCGCTCGGCCCCTGAAGTGATCTGCTGTTACGACGGCGACCGCGCCGGCCGGGAAGCGGCCTGGCGGGCCATGGAAAATGCCCTGCCGCTGCTGCGCGACGGCCGCACCTTGAAGTTTATCTTCCTGGCCGACGGCGAAGACCCGGATTCCATGGTGCGCAAGGAAGGTAAAGACGCCTTCGAAACAGCCTTGGCCGGCGCCCTGCCCTTGTCCCAGTTCCTGTTCCAGGAGTTGGAAAAGAGCATCGATATGGGTAGCCCTGACAGCCGCTCGCGCCTGGCCGAAAAGGCGGTGCCGCTACTGGACAGGTTACCAGACTCGGTTTACCGGGTGATGCTGCGGGAAAGCCTGGCCAAGCGCCTTGGGGTAGCGGAGGAACAACTGGAACGTTTTGTGGCCAAAGCCCCGGCCAAGGCACAAGTGGCCCAGTTCAAGGGCAAAGCTGGGCGCCCACCACTGATGCGGTTGACCATCGCCATCTTGGTGCAACACCCGGCCCTGGTTACAGAACTACCTGATATGGATTTTCGTGCATTGCGGCTGCCTGGGGCGGACGTACTGGACGAAGCGGTGCGGGCAATACAAAGCGGCAGCACACCCACCACGGGACAATTGCTGCGCAGGCTTGAAAATAGCCAACATGCCCCCATCTTTACCAAGCTGGCAGAACTTGATCTTTCTGCTGTTGAAGACAATCTGGCCCCGGAACTGGTTGGCGCCGTCGAGCGCCTATTAAACGAATCGCTTGAGATTCGCTATCAAGAGCTTGTTGCCAAGCAAGACAGGAAACAGGCTACAGAAGAAGAAATTCAAGAACTTATGGCGTTGATCTCGGCCAAGGCCGGGACTGACTGACACTCAAGCTGTGCTAGCAGTGAGCAACACGACTCGCTATACTGTCGTATTCACTTTTTGGCAGAGCAACTCAACCTGAGCGGATGATGTCTATGGAGCAAACCCCACAGTCGCAGCTTAAACTTCTGGTCGCCAAAGGTAAAGAACAGGGCTACCTGACTTACGCCGAAGTGAACGACCATCTGCCGGACGACATCGTCGATTCCGATCAGATAGAAGACATCATTCAGATGATCAATGACATGGGTATCCAGGTGTTCGAAAGCGCACCTGACGCCGATACCCTGATGATGTCTGAAGATTCTACCGACGAAGACGCCGTCGAAGCTGCCGCCCAAGCTCTAGCCACCGTTGAGAGCGAACTGGGCCGCACCACTGACCCGGTGCGCATGTACATGCGCGAAATGGGTACCGTTGAACTGCTGACCCGTGAAGGCGAAATCGACATCGCCAAGCGGATCGAAGACGGTATCAACCAGGTGCAATGCTCCGTAGCCGAGTACCCGGAAGCCATCACTTACCTGCTGGAGCAGTACGACAAGGTGGAAGCGGGCGAAGCACGTCTGTCTGACATCATCTCCGGCTTTATCGATCCCAACGCCGTCGAAGACGCCGCCCCCACTGCTACCCACGTCGGTTCCGAACTGACCCAGGAACAGCAGAACGAGGAAGACGACGACGAGGAAGAAGAAGACAACTCCGACAGCTCTGAAGACGACAACAGCCTCGACCCTGAGCTGGCCCGCGAGAAATTCGCCGGCCTGCGCACCCAGTACGAAGCTGCCCGTACCGTCATCAAGGCCAAAGGCCGCGCCTCTGACGAAGCCCGCGAAGAAGTACTGAAGCTGGCAGAGATCTTCAAAGAGTTCCGCCTGGTACCCAAGCAGTTCGACCGCCTGGTTGCCGACATGCGCGACATGATGGACCGCGTCCGCGTTCAGGAACGGCTGATCATGAAGCTGGCGGTGGAAGAAGCCAAGATGCCCCGCAAGGTCTTTATGAAGACCTTCCCCGGCAACGAGTCCAACATGGGCTGGCTGGACGGCCACCTGGAAGCCGGTAAAGGCTATTCCGAGGTCATGAAAGGCCTGGAAGAAGACCTGCGCCGCTGCGTACAGAAGCTGCAACAGATCGAGCAGGAAACCGGCCTGACCATCGAGTCCATCAAGGACATCAACCGCCGCATGAGCATTGGCGAAGCCAAGGCCCGTCGCGCCAAGAAAGAGATGGTTGAAGCCAACTTGCGTCTGGTTATTTCTATCGCCAAGAAATACACCAACCGTGGCCTGCAGTTCCTCGACCTCATTCAGGAAGGCAACATCGGCCTGATGAAGGCGGTGGACAAGTTCGAATACCGTCGCGGCTACAAGTTCTCAACCTACGCCACCTGGTGGATCCGTCAGGCCATTACCCGCTCCATCGCGGACCAGGCCCGCACCATCCGTATCCCGGTGCACATGATTGAGACCATCAACAAGCTCAACCGTATCTCCCGCCAGATGCTGCAGGAGATGGGCCGCGAGCCCACCCCGGAAGAGCTGGCCATTCGCATGGCCATGCCGGAAGACAAAATCCGCAAGGTGCTGAAGATCGCCAAAGAGCCGATCTCCATGGAAACCCCCATCGGTGACGATGAAGATTCGCATCTGGGGGATTTCATCGAGGACAACACCCTCGAGCTGCCGGCCGACGCCGCCACCAGCGAAAGCCTCAAGTTTGCCACCCAGGAAGTGCTGTCCAGCCTCACCCCCCGTGAAGCCAAGGTACTGCGCATGCGGTTCGGTATCGATATGAACACCGACCACACCCTGGAAGAAGTAGGCAAGCAGTTTGACGTTACCCGTGAGCGTATTCGTCAGATTGAAGCCAAGGCCCTGCGTAAACTGCGCCACCCTTCTCGCTCCGAGATCCTGCGCAGCTTCCTGGACGAATAAGCCCAGCGCTTAACGAAAAACGGCACCTTGAGGTGCCGTTTTTTTATGGGGGATAGAATAACGCCAGCCAGACGGTGGGCTCATCCGGGGTGGTCCAATTGACCCGGTGGCGAACACCTGGGGCCAGGTCCAAATACTCCCCTGGCCCCAGGCGCACGGCGCTGCCATCTTCAAAGCCCAGTTCCGCCTCCCCCTTTAACACCAGCACCCATTCCCCTTCGGCCTGCTCATACCAAAAGCCGTCCGGCGAGCACTGGCCATGGGATACGATGCGTTCCAGCCGCGTGCCGGCGCGGCTTAGCAAGGTGTCAAAGATTTCCCCTTCAAAGGCATCGGGCAAGGGGGTAAAGAGGTTGGCTTTGGTCATACCAAGAGTATGGCCATCAACACCGGTGTTGCCAGGCTCAGTAAAAAGCCGGAGACAATGGCGATGGGTACCACCTGGGCACCGCCGCTTTTTTGGATAACCGGCAGGGAGAAATCCATGGCGGTGGCCCCGGCATAACCTATGGCAAGGGGCATGGCCCTTTGCATAAGGGTAGGAATAAGGGCCAGAGCCACCAGCTCTCGGCATAGATCCACAAAGAAGCTGGTGGCGCCCCATAGCGGCCCCAGGGCGTCAGACACCAAAATGCCCGACAGGCTATACCAACCAAAGCCGCTGACCACCCCCATGGCGTGGTGCACCGGCAAATCCAGCCAAGGGGCCAACAGCGCCCCTGTGGCCAGGGTGGTCAGCGCCAGGGTCAGGGCAATAAAGAGCCCCAGGCGATTTAAGAACAGCTGGCGCAGGCTCATACCGGCCGCCCGCAGCTGAATACCGATAAGGGCCAGCAGCGCCACCAGCGCCGCCTCGGACAAGAGATGGGCGTTAATAGGCAGCAGCAGCCCCACCAGGGTGCCGGTCGCCACTGTGCCGATAAGAATCCCTGAATCCAACAATACCTTGCCCCAGGCGATGGGCTGGCGGTCACCCTTGCGGCCGTGCTCATGAAAAGCGCGGGACAAAAGCCACAGCCCCAGGCCGTTGGCCAGGGTAATGGCGGTGAAAATCAACGCCGTGGTACCGGCCATCTTCACCAAAGCCGGCCCCAAGTCGTCAATGGCAGCAAGACCCATCCCCATAAAAAACAGGATGAGATAAACCAAGGCACTGACGCTGCGGTTTACCCAAGATAGCCAGCGAGCGTCTGGGGTGGGCAGGGCGTAGCCCAACAACAGGGGTAGCAGGATAACGGCAAGGGAGGCAAACATGACGCGGCTAAGACTCGGGCGGTAAAAGCCGCAGATTAGCACTTTTTCACATGGCCAGCATGGCCTGCTGCGCCTGCCGACGGGACGCCTTTATCCGGTCCCAGAGCTTCTCATGAAAGAAGTAGGCAACCGTATTGCAGGCCGGCTCAATCAGCGCCATAACGCCTCCAACAATCACGGATCCGGTCATCAGGTAGGCCACACTGAAGGCCACTGTCATATGGATACAGGCAAAACTCAGGGTCTTGAGCATGGGTCAGTCCTCATTACGAATCGTCTCCCCACAAATAGTAATGATTCTCAGCAAAGCCGCTAATGGGGAAAACCGAACAGCCTGTTCGCCAGGTGCCTAAAAGTTCGCCAAACCCTTCAATCACATGGACTTTGACACCCCCAAGATGGTGACAAGCCGACCCCGAACCCCTTATACTCCCCAGCCACGGCCCCTTAGCTCAGTTGGTTAGAGCAGTCGACTCATAATCGATTGGTCGCCCGTTCAAGTCGGGCAGGGGCCACCAGATACAGTAAGGGCTAGCAGGTGAGTAACCGCTAGCCCTTCGTATTTTTCGGCAAATTTTATAGCATATTTATAGCAAATTTTTTGCTCCTCCCGGCCCGTTAGCGGCCATCCCTGTGCCAAACAGGCAAAGCCCTCCCCTACTCCGCCCACAAAGCAAAGTGACCTAGAGAAGCCTTTGATGGTGTCTTTAGGCGAAGAGAGCATAAATCGACAGCTTAAAGCGGGTATTCAGAAGGCAGGGCCGCTCACCGGCTGTACCTTGATGCTTGATCTCTGGTAGGTATCCAACAAAACCCCTGCCCTATCCACATCGTGCAGATAGGCATCGGCGAGTTCAGGCTTGAGGATCACCGGCATACGCTCATGGTCGGGCGCACAGTCGGCGTTGGCTGGTTGAGTCAGGGTGACAAGGGCGCCGCCTGGGCGCTCTTCACTGGGCGGCCAACAGATCCCCGCCATGCTCTCCTGGGCCTGTGAAGTAATAACGCTGTTTGGGGCCTTCCTGGGCCTCCTGGCCCCACTCGTACCAGCCACTAAAAGGCAGCACACATCGGCGCAGGTAGCAGGCGGGCTTGAAGGTACTGAGGCTCTGCACCGTCTCGGCCTTGGCACGGAGCTTGGCCCAGGAAATTCTCGGCTCCACGGCAAGGGAAGCTGGCCTGGCCTGCCGTTAACCAGGGGTAGCATTGGATGAGCTGAGAGGTTTGCACGTTCTTCTGAAGCTAGGTTATCCAGCCACAGCAAAATCCATTGCCCATCGAAACAGCCTTACTTAGAGATTCTCTCGAGCATATTGCTAAACAAAGCCAACAGTGATCTTTTTAGTTCAGACCTACACAATAAAAAGTAATTAACAGGTTTTTTCCAATACGTTTATACTGCTTTAATCGACAGTAACTATACAAGGAATGTGAAAATGGACCAACACGTAAATGAACGTTCATTGGTTTTAAACAGCTGGATTGAGAACAGCGTAAATTACATTGAGAGCGACTCTAAAAATAGTATAGATGGTTTACGCCCTCCACAGATTGGAGCGTTATATGCGTCATTAGCACACCTCCATTCCGAATCAAACGAACCTGCCACCGTAGTTTTACCTACTGGAACAGGAAAAACTGAAACAATGGCCTGCTTAATTATTGCGGGAAAATTTGATACAACTCTCATAGTAGTGCCTTCAGATTCATTACGCACTCAAATTTCAGAAAAGCTTAAAAGCTTAAGTCTTCTTAGAAAAATTGGGGTTATTAAAAAAGAAATCCTCTCCCCAAGAGTAGGACTCATCAAGTCTAGAATTAAGAAAGAAGAAATAAGTGACCTTCTCAGTAATAACGTTTTAATTTCAACTGCACAGGCTTTGTCTTCCTTAGATAGTGAGACTCTCGCAGAACTATTGGCTAACGTGACTCATCTGATTTTCGATGAGGCACATCATGTAGAAGCGACCTCTTGGAAAAGAATTAAAAAAACACATGGTAAAAAACCATGCTTTCAATTTACGGCAACGCCATATAGAGCTGATAAAAAGAAAATAGAAGGAAGGATTGTCTATTCATACTCTATAAAGAAGGCACAGGAAGATAATTACTTCAAAAAAATTGAATTTCATCCTGTTTACGAGTTTATTAAAGAAAAATCTCATCAGGCTATTGCCGATAAAGCTATCGAAATCCTCAAAGCTGATTTAAAAAATGGCCTAGACCATATTTTGATGGCAAGAACAGCCTCAATCAAGGAGGCTAAAAAAGTATTCGCTTTTTATGAAAAATCGAAAGAGCTAAAACCTATTTTAGTGCACAGCAAACTCAGCAATATAAAAGAAATTTTAGAGAGAGTGAAACAATTAGAGCACAAGATTATTGTGTGTGTAGATATGCTGGGTGAGGGATTTGATCTTCCGAATTTGAAAATCGCCGCTATTCATGACACTCACAAAAGCCCAAATATAACACTTCAGTTTGTTGGTAGGTTTACTCGAACAAATAATCCAAAAATTGGAAACGCAAAATTTATATGCAACATTGCTGATGATAGTGTAGAAGAGCAACTAAAACGTCTCTACAGAGAAGATTCAAATTGGAATGAAGCTATTCAAATTATCGGTGATAATAACATTACAAAAGAGCTTACCGAACAAGATTTCAAGGCTGAATTCCATTCAGAAGAAAGAAAGCTCCTTAACTTGGGACTAAAAGTAAATAGCAGCACGTTGCTTTTTTCAGTTAATGATAAAGACGTTGACTTTGATAAGTTAGATAACTTTCCTAGGAATAACCAAAGAATAACTTATAAGTCAATAAACAATAGTGAAAGCATTGCAATGTTCGTCACCGAATCTGAAGAACAAGTGAAGTGGGCAAATGCTGATGATGTAAAAGATAGAATCAAAGATTTATACGTTATCCACTATAACAGAAAAATCGGATTGTTATACATTAATGCTAGTAGCTCTGACAGTGAGGCAAAACGGCTTGCTAAGCTAGTGTCCAAGAATGACAAGCCTTTATCAGGGGAGATGATGTTTCGCTCTCTCCACGATATAAAAAGATTGAAACTTAATAATGTTGGTCTCAACAAAAACAACAGAAACATCAAATTTCAAATGCACGTCGGCAGCGACATCCAGGAAATACTAAACCAAATAAAAACGGCAGGCACTAAAAAATCAAATATATTTGGGCAAGGATATTTCAATGGACTGCCACAAACCATGGGCTGCTCTCACAGAGGGAAAATATGGTCCATGGAGCAAACCACCATTCAAGAGTGGATTGCTTGGTGCAATATTGTTGGTAGAAAAGTACTAAATAATAAAATAAACACTGATGATATTATAAAAAACGCCCTAAGAGCCAAATATATAACGAACTACTCGAAAGCAAATGTCATTGCGATCGACTGGCCTTCCACTGTTTTTTTAAGAGACGTAGAGAAGGTAAAGCTAGAACTAAACAATATTGCATATAATGCAATACAGTGTAGTTTTTCTGATATATCAAAAAATAAAGACGGCTCAATACAATTCAATCTTTATCTTGAAGATGACAAGAAAATAAAGGTAAAGCAAGAAATTAAAAACGAGCGCGTTACAATCGAGTGCACTCCTGAAGCGACCATTTCCTTTGGAAGAACCACCACAAACCTCTCTAGTTTTTTAGAAGATGACTACCTTACATTATTTGATGCCGATTTATCTATTATTGAAGGTGACACAAATTACTATATAGAGGGTGGCTATAATATCTCATTTGATAAAAACAAATTAGAATATTGGGATTGGACAGGCGTTGATATTTCAACTGAGTCACAAAAGAGAATAAAGATTCCAAATTCAATACAAAGAAAGGTCATTGAATCTCAATTAAAAAAGTACGATATTGTTTTTGATGACGATGGTTCTGGAGAAGTTGCTGATGTTGTCGCAATTAAAAAATTAGGCGAAGACAAATATCATATCGACCTCTTTCATTGTAAATATTGCCCTAAAAACTCGAAGCCTGGGAGTCGAGTAGATGATTTTTACCAAGTCCTTGGCCAGCTGGTAAAGTCCGTAAAATGGATTCCTAAAGCAGAAAAAATTCTCGATAAACTTTTATCAAGTGAAAATATAGCATCAGGCAACGGATATACAAGGATAGAAAAAGGTGACATCACCCAGATAGGTGAGCTTAAAAATAAAGCTAGGCACATAGATTTTTCATATGGTCTAAAAATAGTCCAGCCAGCACTATCTAAAGCATCTGCAAGCGATGATGTTTTATCTTTGATTGGCTCCGCTACTGAATACGTTAAAGAAATTGCAGATTGTGAAACTGACGTAATATGTAGTCCTTGAAAAAATACACTTATTCACAGAACTCCAAGTGAAGTATTGAAGGCCGTTCCGGCCTTCAATACTTTCCAGCTAAAGCGACGGGTGATAATGCTTTGCCCTTCATGCAGCAAGCCCTTCAGGCATTTGATAAAACGATCCCCATAGGCCCCCATGGATAGCTCCCCTGTCTCCTTGCTGTGCTTCAGCTCGTAGTAGATGCGAAGGGGCCTATCCTTGAGGGCCGCAAAAGCGCCGCCCATAAGGCGGGTGTAGCCTTGCCAGTCCGATTGGTCAGCCGCTTCCCTTATTGCCTTCAGGCGGTCGCTTAGGCCTGCTATGGGCCTCATGCGGCGCAGTTCGCGCCAAACGGTGACGCTAGGGCCGCCTATCTGCTGGAACTGGCGGATGCGCCAACAGGCCGCCCAGGCTTCAACCCTTTCCGCTGCCTCAATGGGGTTCTCTCCATAGACGCCCACATCCAGCCCTTCGCCGTTTATGTTCTTGGATACGTACTTGGCGATATAGCCAGTTGCGCTGCCTTTGGCGGGGTCTATCCGCACTACCTTAAAGCGGTGCTCAGCCGCTCCTGGCTCGTTGCCGTCCACCTTGAAGCAATGCTGCCGGAATATGGCCTCTACCCTTTTGCGCTGGTCTGGTTTGACGAACAGCAATAGGTGCCAGTGTGGCGTACCGTCATGGTGCGGCTCGGCCACCCTGAAGCCATAGAGGCGGATTTCTTCTCGTTGCAGATGGGAGCGGATGCAAGCGAAGGTGCTGCAAAGGTAGTGTTGAGCCTGGGCAGGGGTTGAACCGTCCCATTTAGGATTGGGCCTGCCGGATGTGCCCAGGTGAGCATGAAAGCGGGATGGGCAAGTCATGGTCAGGAAAAGCGCCTCATCCCCTTGGGCTTTGCTCAATTCCTCAAAGCCCCGCATCCGCGCCATGAGTTCGGCTTTACGAATGGCAGGGTTGGAAACGTTAAGCTCTGAAAGTTCTTTGAGGCTGTATTGCTGACCCCATTCATTCACCACCAAAGTGCTGGACAGCAATTGCTCATGGTATGCCTTCTGCGCCCGGCGCTTTAGTACCGTGATATCACTGGCATAGAGGCCGCGCTTCACATTCACCAAGCCGAGAATACGCGCCACGGTTTCAACATCCCTGACCTGGCGATTTCGTAATTTTTTGAGCCACCAGTCTTTGCACGTCATCCGCGCAATGGCGCTGCGATAGCCAGGTTCCGTAAGCTCTATAGGTGCCGGTGGCCGTAGTCGCTTGCCCTCAACAAAGTTTAAGGCTTTTTGGTAGGCAGCGTTGGTGCCCGCCGATAGCAGGACAATGTGACTATTGATCTCGGCCAGCTTGCTTGCCTGCTGCCTGAGGGCATCTTCATCGGCATCCAACACCAAGGCAAAAGGGTTTACCCCTATTGCCTGGGCGATAGCCTGGCGCTTAAGGCGTATCCAGGTATTGGCATCGAAGCGGGTCTTTTGCCGCTTATAGCCCTTTAAAAGCTCGCATCGAAAAATGGCCGGTAATCCGGCCAACTGACTTTCCACATAGGTTTGGTCGTGGGGGTCGATGTTAAGCATCAGCCACCTCCACAGCCTCATAAACCAACAAAGGCAGACCCAAATCCGATTCGGTATAACACCGAACCCAACCGGCCTCTTTCAGTCTTTCGAGGCTTAACTGGTGGACGTTACCCGGATAACCATCGGTTCCCATCAACCGAAATTCGGTCATGGTTTCGTGAAGGCATTTAGAGATCCGCTGACCTTTGGCCAGCATCCAGGCATGGAGGGCCTTTTGGCGGTCGGTGAGGTTAGCCATGGCGCACCTCCTGGCCCAGGTGCTCAAGGCGCTGGAATTGGTCCAGCCAAGCGTCCAAGTCTTCCCGGAGGTAGCGCACGGCGCGGCCAATCTTGATGAAGGGCGGCGCCGGGGTGCGGTTCTTGCGGTTGCCCTCCATCCGCGCTTGGCGCAGATAGGAGCGGCTCATGGCGATGTATTGAGAGGCTTCGATCTCGGTTAGTGCACGTTGGTTGTTCATAGCGGTTCCTCGCGAATGGCTATGAACAAACCCTAAGGCACAGGTAGGGCCAATTAAGCTCTCCGTTAATTCAATTAAGCTGTGCGTTAATTTTTAGTCTGAAGTTTGCGGATCTTGGTCAGCGTCGGGCCAAGTGAAGCAAATGAAAAATAGTGTTCTTTACCTTTGGCTCTGTCACGCCACAGCACCTCACTACCACTGACATCAACCAGGATGTTATACCGGTCAAAGGTCCGCTCACCTTCACTGGTGGCAGCTTCCCGCTCAAGTACCTGCCAGATCTCTTTAGCGCTATCTCTCTCGGCGGCCAATAACATATGACCTAAAACCTCATGGAGGTCATTACTGTATTTGATGCCTTTAATTGGTTTAGCTGAAAGGGCAATAGCCTTCTCTAATAGCGCCTTGGCTTCTGCCAGGGAACAGCGTAAATCCTGAGGTTTGATGCGATGCCCGTAGGCATTCACTACCTTCTCCACGTTAGCCATCACATCCTGAGGGGATGTAATTCCTGCCGGGTTCTCCAACATCGTATGTAAAGCAGCCAAGGTGTTTGTACCATGGGAGCTATAGCTAGTATTGCAAGCAGCAGAGATAACCATATTTGGCCGTTCAATATGGTGGTAACGTTGAAATAGGTTGTTTGGAAATGGCATCTCATCACCGGCTATCTCTCGCCAGTTTCGGATCTTTTCCGACTCAAGAATGTTGCAGAATCGAACCAGGCCAGCACGCCCGTTTAAAATGGCTTTGGCATCGTCAAATCTGGGTTCTACAACACCGTCATAATCAAAGCGCCCTAAGCAGGTACGTTTACCATCTTTAACCAGAAAGCCGAGCAGGCTCTTAGCTGACAGCCCGACGAGCAGAGTCAAGCTACGGTCTTCCATAGCTGCCAATAAAGCGCCCTGGCTAGTCGACAGCACACCACTGGCTTCATCTAATCGGCAGTACAACCGCTGCTTATCAGTCATCAGCCCCCCAGAGATGACTACACGTGATAGGTTCACCGCTAGAACCTCTATCCCGGCAAGCGTTACACCAGCTCTGGATACCTTCAGGATGCTGAGGTGTTGCCCGCTTATCAGAGACGCCAAAGGCCGAGGGATTACTATAGAAGACGTGCTGCCCTGACTGGCCAGAGCATTCTGGGCATGATTTTAACGACTGATCTTCGTTGTACTGAGCAACTCTTAAAGCACGATGACAAACAGGACACTGACTCATAAGAACACTCCTTGTTCATTTTTTACTAAGCAGCTTCTTTTTTATTTGGTTCAGGTACATCTATTGATGGAATAGAAGAACATTCACTGATGTGAGAAATTATTTTCTTGGTATCTTTGTATGCCAGCTCAACCGCATAGACTATCACTGCACATAGAGCACTAAAACAGCCATAGATTATTAACTTCGCGGATTCACCACCGAAGAATATAGAAAGCACACCCAAGCCGACCAAGAACAGTGCATAAGCAGAGCACCCAAAAATATAAACTAATGAGAACCCATACTTTAGGTGGTGATACCATTTCACTTGATATGAAGGTCTTCCATTACGGACAACAAGATATTGATCTGCCCTCTTTATCTGCCGCCAACCAAACTGACCTCTCGCAGAAGAAATAAGATCCTTATAAAAGTCCCTCACAATCTTACATGCATCAACACCGGTAGAAATAAAGAAAACTTTTCTTTCAAACTGCTCTTCGACGATGGACCTATCTTCAAGTGTAATGCTATTTGATGCGATAACCTCTTTGAGAAATGAAGCCTCCGCCCGTCTTAACTCTCTCAGCCTGAAAAATAAATCTAAGGGTTTAAAGTGTATAATTAAAATAAACAAACAAAGTGGCGCTATATATTCAAGCTTCATTGGAACGAGTCCCAGAAGCGAGTTGATAAAAGAATCAAAGTTCATCAGCCACTCCTTAGCCTATCAAGTTAACTGCCGCAGCCTTATGCTCTGGCGCCAAGTGAGCATAACGTAAGGTCATTTTTAAGTCAGCATGGCCTAGCAGCTCCCGCACTGTGTTGAGGTCCACCCCCTTCATCACCAGCTTGCTGGCGAAGTGGTGGCGCAGGTCGTGAAACCTGAACTCAGACAGCCCCGCCTCTTCGGCCACCTTGAGCCATGACTTCTTGAAATCGGTTAGGGCTTTACCTGACTCACCTTCGAACACATATAAGGTATCGGGGTTTTGCTCCCTCCAGCGGGTGAGCACTTCAGTTGCTTCCCCATTCAGGGGAATGTGCCTCGCCTTACTGGATTTGGCTATAGCCCCTCGGATGGTGGCGACCCTAGTATGGAAGTTCACGTCAGCCCAAGTCAGGCCGAAAAGCTCCCCTCGCCGCATGCCAGTATTCATGGCCAGCAACACTATAGGTTCCAGGTGATCAGCAAAATCACCCTTTGGGATGTTCGGCAACACCCTATAGCCTCTTTTGACCCTATAGCTATTGCCGCTTTCCCTACCATCTTTTATTTGCTGGTCCCTACCCTTTAGGGTTTCCCTAAGCTTTAGCTCCTGAGCAGAGGTCAAATAGCGCACTATAGTGTTGTCTACTTTCAGCGCCTTCACCTTACCGAGGTCATGGCGTTCGATCACTCCCCATTCCACGGCCCGGCTAAGGGCGCCCTTTAGGGTGGTGATGTAGTAGTTGAGGGTCGCTGGCTTGATCTCTTTGGCGCGGCGGCTGCGCCACTTTTCCAAATCCCAGGGGGTGATTTGATCCAGTGGCTTTTCCATTAGTTCTGGGAACTGGGTGCGGAGTCGGTCAACGATGCTTTTGGCCGTCTTGGGATTGCGGGTTTCCAGCCATGGCCGGTACTGGTGTTCAAGAAAGCTATCCAGGCGCTTGTGCTTCTCTGCCAAGGTTCGCTGCCGCGTTTCCTTGCGAACGGCTTGGACGTTATCCCCTTTGGCAACCTCCCCCAGCTTCTCCATAGCCAAGTCGCGCGCCTGGGCCGGGGTAAGGTGGCCATGGACGCCAAGCTTGAAGTTCGCCTGCTTACCGTTGTGGCGATAATAGATGTAGTACGTGATGCGCCCTGTAGGGGCAATGAGGGCGTGGAAACCGGGGGTATCGGTGTCGTTGAGCCGCTTGTCCTCGGGACGAAGCTCTTTGATGCTGGCCAGACTGATCCGCTTCTTGATGCCCATATTTATAGCATATTTATAGCAAAACCATTGATACAGGAAAGCTTAGCATGTACAGCAATGAACAAGACAACCAAACGCAACAACATGATAAATAATGAATAAATCCATTATTTTTGTTCATTGCTGTACATAGCGACTCTCTGGAAAATGGCCAAAAAACCCGCTCATAATCGATTGGTCGCCCGTTCAAGTCGGGCAGGGGCCACCAGATACTAAAAGGGCTAGCCGGTTTAACCGCTAGCCCTTTCGATTTTCTGGGGTATCTCGTCACCACTCCCCGGCAATGAGCCCGCCCTCTCCTTTCCATATCTGGTGCCTTTCCACAGCCCCTCACATTTGCTCCGTCAGACCGATTTTAAGCAGTGCAGCCAATGGTAAGGTGCCGACTCTAGCACCGCAGTGCCAGTGGCAGCGGCTTGACTTTGCCTGGCCATTGCCATTTTATTGACCTTCAGGACGCTGGCTTAAGATCGGTAATGGATACAAGAAGCCAAGCTTGGGAGCACTCCGGCGCGGCTCTGAGACAGGTAGCTCAGACGAGTCTGCCTGACGATGGTAAGAAGCCAGCGAACAAAGCAGGGAAAGCGGATAATCCCCAGAGAGCATAAGCCGGGTAACGGGTCAGGCAGCTCCTCCTTCAACTGGATAACAAGGACGCTATCAGCATTTGGGGGCTGCAACCTAGGGGCGGTAGCGTCGCCTTAGCTTTATATTCAACCAATCCTATCTTATTGATATTTAATAGTTATAAAGAGACAACTTCTTCCAAGCACCGGCATCCACGCTGACAGCAAGGCTGAGTGTCAAATGGCGCAAAGCAATACGATGTCGCCAACGCTTGCTGTTAAGCATCCCAACGACGTGCATTCAGTATTTTAATCAGAAGCCTGTGAAGCTGATTGAGTGCAAGAAAACAACTCGGCTTCATCACTACTACTAGTGGACTTGGTTGGTTCGGCATCGGAGGACTTGTATAGCGTTGTCCCTTAGGCTGATTTACATGACGCAGAGCGCTGCGGCACCCTTCCTCGGTGCGCCGCCGACCAACGACATGACGAATCCATCTGAACATGGTTGGAGCAAGCAGAACTCGTTGCCAATCTCTGGTTATCTCCAGAAGAAAATCCTGTTGTCTTGGAAATCGATGTGACCGAATTAGCCCAGCACCTGAAATGGGAGGCTCGTATTGCTCCCCCTGAGGGACTGTGGCCCAGTATTTATATGGCCGATGTTCCCATCCGAAGTATCGCCCATGTCGATAGTCTCTCCTGTCACTAGGGGAAAGTGATGTGCGCATGTAGTAACGTACGAACAGAATCGTATCAGGCGGGTCGTAACCCCGAAGATGGGGATAAATATATCGGCAAAGACGAGATGAAAAAGTATTAAAACCAGGTTTATCTGATAGATAAAGAGTTATCTGAACTGACTGCATCTTTGCCAGGCTCACGAGTGTTCGCTGTCTGACTCAACACTAGAAACCATATTTATGGGGCTGAATATTGGAAAACATAAATTATTTGCTCATAGTATTTTCAGCAATAGCAGCAATTGCCAGCCCTGGTCCAGCAACACTGGCTATAGCTGGAGCATCCATGGGGAAGGGCAGGCTGTTTGGCCTATATCTTGCCTTTGGTGTACTGACTGGTTCTTTAATTTGGTCAATGCTAGCCGCGTTTGGTTTGGCGGCGGTATTGAAGTCGAACATTTGGTTGTTTGAAAACCTTAAGTACTTGGGGGCTCTTTATCTTCTGTACCTTTCATACAAATCATTGAAATCAGCGCTGACCTCTAGGCCACCTAACATTGCAAAAGTACAATTACATTCAAGAAGCAACAGTTATCTTAAAGGTTTGCTGATCCATTTGACCAACCCCAAGGCAATCCTCTTCTTTAGCGCCCTGTATTCGATAGCTGTTCCAACAACGGCAACGCCACAAGATCTGCTTTCTGTGGTAGTGGTAGTTGGTGCAGTGAGCTCAGCCGTGTTCATTGGCTATGCACTTCTCTTTTCTCATGCAGGTGTAAGAAATTTCTATATAAGGTCCAAATCGATTTTTGAGGGCGTGTTCGCAATGTTCTTTGGCACTGCCAGTTTTAAACTTATTTTCAGCGACATCCAGGGCTAGCTCTAACTGCTCTTCTTTTTTCCTGTTTGCTGAAAATCAGTGCTCCTGGTGATTTGCTTTTAGTATGGTATGAGTTAGCTGCAGCTCAGAGTGGCATGAATTGAGAAGCGAATGAAGCTAATACTACTTCCAGGTATGGATGGCACCGGGCTACTTTTCGGTCCGCTATTGAACAGGCTTGGCAGCCTTGATACGGAAGTCATTCCTTTGCCAAGTGAGGGCGCCCAAGATTATTCTTCCCTGGCAGAAAAGGTGGCCGCACTTATTGGGGAGCAAGAGTGTGTTGTCCTTGCCGAGTCATATTCCGGCGGCATAGTAGAAATACTGCTCAAGAAGCATAACCTGCAGATAAGGCATGTCATTTTTATAGCCTCCTTTCTCTCTTGCCCCTCTCGCACTCTGTCTAGAGTAGCGGCAGTCCTCCCTATTCGGGCGTTAATGGCTATTCCAGTTCTGGCTCCTCTGGCCATGAAAGTGCTCTTGATAGGGCGCTCCGCCAGTCCAGATACGATCTCTTTGCTGCGAAGGGCCATAAACGCGGTTGACCCAAAAGTGCTGAAAAGGCGTTTACAGCAGATAGCGAAATACCGCGCAACTGATACTAGCTTCGAGACTCACGCAACCTATATTCGCCCAGTAAATGACGCTCTGGTCGGTGACAGAACAAGGGAGTTTAGAGACAGGTTCCCACACTTGAAGGTTATCAACGTCGGCGGCCCGCACTTCATATTACAAGCGCAACCCGATGCTTGTGCAGAACGCATTCTGGCTGAGGTAGGGCATCTAGCAAGCAAAGGCAAAGGGGCAGCTTAGGCCCCTTCCTTTACGCCTTACGCTTCATGAGTATTGCTATGAGCGACATTGAACGTGAGGCAGCAAGGGTGTGAGGTTTACGCGCACAACACTCTTACCCCTTCCTTTGAGCGCTTCGAGAAAACCTAGCGACGACGCGGTTTAGCTTTGTTGCTACCACTTTGCCCAAGGGCTTTAGCGCGTAGGGCTTTCTTAGACGGCTTACCCTTGAGGCTGCTTGTGTCTTCCTGTTCCAGCAGAGCCGGCTCAAAGCCTTCCAGCCACTGCAGGGTAAAATGCTCGCCAGTAAGCTTTTCTATGTCTTTGAGCAGGTATTTATCTTTGTTCGAGACCAACGAAACGGCCAAGCCCGCTTGGCCAGCACGGCCAGTTCGGCCGATGCGGTGGATATAGTCTTCGGCGTTGTAGGGTAACTCGTAGTTGATCACGAATTGCAGTTGCTCAATGTCCAACCCGCGCGCAGCCACATCGGTGGCGACAAGCGCCCGCACTTGACCGGTTTTGAACTCTTCCAAGCCGCGATCGCGGGCACCCTGGGATTTATCGCCATGTACCGCTGCGGCACTGATACCATCTTTCTCAAGCTCTTTGGCCAGCGCATCCACCGCTTGTTTGGTACGAGTGAAGATAAGCACTTGTTGCCAGTTCTTGGAGCCAATCAGGTACGCCACCAAGCCCGCTTTGCGTTTGTTGTCGACCTCGTAAAAACGTTGCTCAATTTTCGCCACCGTTGAGTTTCGTTCGGCGACTTCAATCAGTTTTGGCTGCTTTAAAATGGTTTTGCTCAGGGCAAACACTTCATCGTTAAAGGTTGCAGAGAAAAACAAGGTTTGATGCGCTTCGGGTAGGCGTTTTAAGATGCGCTTGATATCGACAATAAAGCCCATATCCAACATACGATCTGCCTCATCGAGAACCAGTGTTTCAACCGTACTTAGGTCAATGAGTTCTTTAATGGCAAGTTCCAGCAAACGGCCTGGTGTGGCCACCAGGACATCACAGCCTTGGTTTAATGCATCAAGCTGCGGGTTAATACTCGCGCCACCATAAGCCACAACAGAGTTAAGGCCCAAACCTTGACTGTATTTCATAAAACTCTGGTGTACTTGTTGAGCGAGCTCCCGCGTTGGTGTCAGCACTAACACGCGAATGGCTTTTTCAGGTACTCCTCGAACGAGGTGGCGTTGAATCAGTGGCAAGGCAAAAGCAGCCGTTTTACCCGTACCTGTTTGCGCCCCTGCCATGACATCGTGGCCCGCCAAGACCTCCGGGATCGCCGCTTGTTGAATCGGCGTTGGCACTTTATAGCCAAGCGTATCAAGGACAGCCAATAAATCCGAGTGAAGACCTAAGTTGGAAAAATGCATAAACAGGCACCGCTTGCACCACATGAAGACGGCGCTATTGTAGCATGGAAACCTTAAGGGCCTGATATGACGCTCAGAGATATTTGCACTCCAGCTGGGCGCATTTACCATAGCATCTACAGCAATAAGGGCTTTTTAAAAAGCGAGTGAACCAGGCTCACTTTATTGTGAGCCTGATGTTTGTGTGCTGAGATATCGAAGACAGCTATCGGCACAGTCTATCCCATAGAAAATAGAGCACTGCCAAAGCGGTACCTGAGCGTCTTTATTTCCAATCTTAAGTCGTGGAATGTTTTTTAAGCACGCAATCATCACAAAAAACAATTATCTTTTAAATGGCAGGCCAAGTAGCCGAGCCACTTTATGAACACCTCTTTCTTTGCACGCTGCTGTTGTCGGCGTTATTTCTCAGGAAACAGTTAGCGATGCAATTGCCAAAGTTAGAAGACTTCCCTTTGGGGACAGAATTTTACATTAAAGAATTTGATGTTCCTTTGGTGAGGATCTCCGAAGGTAGCAAATGTAAGTGGCTGAATTGGTTTGGGGGAACCCCCAAAGAATATGACGCTACTGCGCTCATAGTCAGTAACAACTGGGAAGCTGAGTCATTTGAACAATGGCTGAAGATTGTTAAAGACTCTCTATAGGGTTAAACGCAGCAACGCCGTGGAGGCCTGGAACAGCCTTTAGCCTTCACGGCGGCGGCGCTGAATAACGGTGTGGTCGCCATGCACTACAGGCGCATGTACGGTTAACAATCAGCATCAAGGGACCTGGCTACACTCAGTTAGGCCCTCGTACTTAGTGCCAAGGCCATTTCACAGCCATTACTCAAGGAGCCATGCCATGGATAGCTACAAGAACAACATGCTTCTTTGCGCACCTGCCGCTCGTGTCTACGATGCATTGACCACGCAGCACGGCATAGCCGGATGGTGGACTAGGTCCTGCGAGGTAGGGGCCAGGGTCGGCGAACTGGTAAGGATAAAATTTGGTGAAACCTTCAAAGTGATGCGCATTGAATCCCTACGACCACAGTCTGAGGTTCGCTGGAATGTAGTAGACGCACAACTCGTGGTGCCTGGCTTGACAAGAACAAACGAATGGATTGGTACGACAATCCTCTTTCAGCTATCAAGCCCATCCGAATCCACTACGCGATTGGATCTGGAACATATTGGCCTTACGCAACAAATTGAATGCTACGAAGTTTGCAGCCAAGGCTGGGGGCAGTTTCTGGAAAGTCTTAAAAGCTATGTAGAGAAAGGAAAGGGTTCGCCCTATGCCGACCCTGTCAGCTAATTTTTCTTAGCCGACATGCCACCGAGTCCATGTACTCAACGGAATAAAGCAGTCATGTTCGGTAAGGCACAATGATATCAAACAGTTTAGAAGAACGAGCCGGCCCTCAAGAACAGCAAAGACCGGCTCGTTTTGCTCGTCGTTAACGGCTCTTTATTTTGGCCTCTGAGTCGCCTATGGCCTTGCTAAAGCCAAGACCCACACCGGCAAAGACGATATGGCCGACGTTGTCTTTAGCAAAGATGTCTTCTTTATAGACAATTGCTGTCGCGCCAACGAACAACGCTACAGCATCCAAAGTAGTGAAGTAGTGCTTACCATCTTCGATTTTATCTGGATTGAAATCCAGATCTGTGGCGATGATGTTCCCCTCCCCGCCAAAGGTTACTCCAACCAGGGTGCTGGTCATGAAGAACCTCAAGCCATTTTCGAGTGTTACGTCCGCCTGTACGACGCTAACCCCTAAGCCGCCCCAAGAAACCCTTGCTGTGCCTTTCATAGCCACTCCTTGTCCTAGTGATTTTCCAAATTGTTTTTGCATGAAGCGTAATCGCTTTGCCCATTCACTATAACCAGTGGCTTTACTTTTTAAGTGCTATTTAACCGCACCTGGATTTCATTTAACTGTGCGTGCTTTTGGTTTGACTCTGAGTGCAATACTTAGGCATTACGGGACCACGCCGCCCTGCCCTCACTGAGTATTGAGCCTTGGAACGCGAGCATGAGCGGGCTTAGAAACAATACCGGCTGCACTTAGCTGGGCCACTTGGTGTTGATGAAGATAGACAAAGCACCGCAGCTAACCTTGGGCCCACCCCAAACTTCGGCACTGAATAAGTTGTAACCCTGTGATTCAAGGCCACTAACAGCCAGGATAGAGGCTGGATAGGCCGCAGGCCCTAACGCCACTATCGTCAGTAAACACTATTATTAATCGATTGTTTGAGGTGGTCAGAGATGACTATGCATGGAGATGTGAGCCACGACAGTGAGATCCCGCGCTCTTTTGTCAGCACTTACGGCATGCCCCGCAAGGCGGCTGTAGAGTTCTGGCAGGAAAGGGTATCCGGATTATTAGATACCCAACTACGTGACCCCGAAGGGGAAGGTGCATTCAGTCAGATTGACGCTTATATGCTGGGGCGGCTGTCGCTCTCCAAAATTGATATCGGCCCACAATTATTTAGCCGCTCATTAAGAAAAATAGGCCAGGATGGACTAGACCATTATTTTTTAAGCTTCTATGAAACAGGGTGCTGCCGAAACCGCATAGATCGCTTTAATACAGAAAGCCAACCAGGTGATTTGATCATCACCGATCTCAGTCAGCCCCTTTCTGCTGAAGTCACAAAGCACAGCAGTATTGATATCGTACTACCCAGAGCAATTCTGGCATCCAAGCTCAGCTTCCCCAATGATCAGCATATGCGCATTGTGCATCGCGACGAGCCGCTGGTAAGGATCCTTAGGAGCCATTTGGCTACATTGGCAAATACGGCTGTCGGTATAAAGCAGCGCGACGTGGACAATTTAGAGCCGATCACCGTATCCCTGATAGCAGCAGCAATGAATGGCTGTGGAACTGAGCAAACCCGCCCTGCCATCCATACCAGTATCAGGTCAACCATTGTGGTTTTCATCGATAACAAGCTGAACAATGCTGACCTGACACCAGAGTACCTATCAAAGCACTTCGGCATTTCCCTTAGAAAGCTGCACTATCTATTCCAAGTGGATGGAGGCGTTTCAAAGTTCATCCAGTTGCGGCGGCTTTATAAAATAAAGGATATGTTGACCCGCCCTGAGATGGCTGGTGCCAGCATTGCTGAAATAGCGCAGTGCAACGGCTTTTCCCACACGGCCAGCTTTAGCCGGGCTTTTCGTAAGGCATTTGGCGTGAGTGCCAGAACAATCAGGGCCATGTCCCTTGAAGGGCAAAAACTGGAGTCTGCACTGGGTAGCAATGGGCTGAGCTGGTCTGGATGGCTGCAACAGATGAAGTATTACTCTGGCAGCCGCTAAAAAGCCCCTAGGATATGAGGGCTAAGCTGGGCACCCGGGCGCCGGTATACGCATTGGCGAATAAGGCCCTGCCAGCGTAACAATCCCCAGTTACCTAAGACATGGCGATATCTCACCCTTGGCTAAACTCCAGCGACACAAGCCAGGCCCCGATGCCAAAAGGGCCACCGTACTAGGCAAAAGCCCTGCTGAATCCAGGCGACCAATAACCAAGGGAGCACTGCCGTGAGCAACAAACGACCTTCATCACCGCTACAGGGCTCATGCCACTGCGGCGCCGTTCGCCTTACTTTGCCGGCAGCGCCGGAGATGGCGAGCAGTTGCAACTGCTCTTTATGCCGGCGCACTGGAGGAATTTGGGCCTACTACCAGCTTGGCTCGGTTGTGATTCAAGGGCACCCCGGCAACACCGAGAGCTACACCTGGGGTGATAGAAGCATGAGAAATTTTCGCTGCAAAACCTGCGGTATCATCACCCATTGGGAGCCAATAGAACCAACCCCTGGCTCCCGCCATGGCGTGAACCTTAGGAACTTTGAGCCCGAGCTGCTAGCGTCTGTCGTCGTCAGGCAGTTTGATGGGGCGGATACATGGCAGTTTCTGGATTAAATGCCAGTCCCAGCCTACATCTGCTACTTAACACGTCCACTTGGCAATCGCCTTTGCCTGTCTAAGAGCATATCAGTAACCCAGTATCTGCCGTCTTACCCTGGTACGGATAAAATTCATCGTCCAGTCTGGGCAGAATAAAAAGGTCCACTGCTGGTCACTTTATTCTCGCAGCGCTCCCTATGGGAATATTTACCTGACCACTGGGAAATACCGAATTCAAAAGAAATACCTAAATCAATGGCACGCTCACAATGGCCGATGGCATACCCACCAAACTAGGCTGGTTGCAGGTTTGGAGTATTTGGCTAAATGGGCACATCGGCGTTCTGGCTAATTGCCCGGCCAAAAGCATAGTGAATCGCCTGCCATGTTATGCACTGATACTTGGGGGACCTTATCTATGAAAGGAAGTTGTTTGTGTGGAGCCATCAGCTACGAAGTAGCTGCTTTGGATACAGCCATCCTCTTCTGCCACTGCCAAACCTGTAGAAAGGCCCATGCCGCACCTTTAGTCCCAACAGCAGGTGTGATGAGGGAGCATTTCGTTTGGCTAAAGGGAGAAGGCAGCCTTTCAAGCTTTGAATCCAGCCCAGGAAAGATAAGGCATTTCTGCATGCTCTGCGGCACCCACTTGGTAGCGGAGCGTCCAGGCAAACCCGTGTTGATTCTGCGAGTTGCCACTTTGGACGATGCCCCTGGTGCCATGCCGGAAGCTCATATATGGACGAGTCATGATCTGAACTGGCTGGACCATGAAGACATCCCAACCCACCACGAATGGCAGCCTGGAAGGTGACAGAGCGCCTTGCCGTATGTAACAGGTAATAGCGCGTCGGTTTGGCCAGACGCTCAAGTGACCTTACAAGCCCAAAAGCTGGCCAAGCATGGTTCAGCAAGCACTTAGCCTTGGCAGTTTCCGGCGCAGCCTAAACTTAGCCGACTTGCAAGCAGCCATCAGGCAGTATCGGATAAGCCGGGCGGTCACAGGCCACGCTAGCGTCCAGTTTTGTATCGGTAAAGTATTCGCCCAGGCACTGCCCTCCGATAATTGCCTGGTTAAGCCACACACAATAATGCTTACTGGCAAAAAGCGAGTAACCACTCCGGCTTAGGCCCTTGCCCTACCCCAAGCTTTCGTCCCCAACACAGTGTTAAGCCAAAATAGGTACCTACAGGCATTTTGGTGATTCTTGACAGGGATAATGCCAAATGGAATAAAGTCCTTTCAGGATAAGGTAGAAAGATGAGATAGCAGACCGCAAAGGTTAGCTTGTAGAACTTGAGCGGGTGTATAGGACACACACCGAGGGCCAACCAAGAAGGCCTTTGTCGCCAGTTGATAACAGGGACGATATCAGCATGTGGGGGCTGCAACCCAAGGGCGGTAGCGTTGATTAATCTTCGGGAAGCAACAACTTAAGCCATTGATATTATTTTATTAAATCGAAACACAATAACTTACCCCGATCCGAACCCAAGCCCTACAACCAATGAGTTGGGCGCAGCCGCTGTAAAGCAAGGCGACACTACCAGCTCGCCCAGAGCAGGGTCCCAAAAACTCCCCCACACATCTGTATAACAACACAGTATATCTGCGCAACTGCACAAAAAATGGCTCGCTTTCACGCAACAACATGCTCGCTTTCACCGGTGTGACCAGTTTAGGTCTTTGATAGGTAAAGCTTATTAAAAGGTCGGCTCTGATGATTATGCGCCACGCCCCGTGGCAAAACGAGCCGGCTCGCTTTCATACATAAGCATCGCTTATAGTCTTTTTTAATCAGAACGTTATGACACTGGTCTAATGAGTAAAAACGAGCCGGCTTCATAACTATTGTTAAATGTCTATGAGCACTGAGATTAAGCAACAAATATTTGAGTCGTTACCTAATCGCGTAAAGGTGGGCTTAAAGTCTATCAACAGGGGGCCGTGCCCTGACACCGAGTTGTGGCTTCGTGAACCTATTCCTGCTTTGGGTGGCAAATCAGTTCTAGAGGTCCTAAGGGAAACAAATGGTGAACTCAAGGTGGTTTCTTACTGTAATGAGGTGAAAGGGAAGTTCTCATAATCATGCAACAACATTTAACAAGCAAAGGCAGCATCGTCCTTGCGGGACTGGACCTCGCTACGCTCGGCCGCTGCTTTGGGCGTTATGTGCTTATGAGGAAAATTG
>NZ_AMRI01000020.1 GCF_000299915.1 Gallaecimonas xiamenensis 3-C-1 | reverse complement strand
CGCAGCTCCTGGGTGCTGACGGTGCCATCAGCCAGGGCCTCGACTGCCTCACCATCGATGCGTTTTTTGATAATGGGCGGCGGTGGCAGGGGAATTTTACGCAGCTCCTGGGTGCTGACGGTACCGTCAGCCAGGCTGGCGGTATCCAGGCTTTCCAAGCGCTTTTTGATGATGGGCGGCGGAGGCAGGGGAATTTTACGCAGCTCCCTGGTGCTGATACCGCCTTCCAGGCTCAGCTCTTCGCGGACGGCCGGGGGCAGGGCGGTGCTGTGGTAATGGCTGACGGCGTCGCTGGGGGCCAGGGTGCCCGGGCCGGCCAGGGTGTCGGTGGCTTCGAAGCGGCGGGGGGCGTCGTTCATCTGGCCCCTGGGGTTGCCGCTTTGGGGCGCCATCAGGAAGCTGCTGCGCAGTTTGCCGAAATACCAGTTACCGTCTTTTTGTACCAGCAGATGGCCTTCCTCGTCTTCGAACCAGTTGAGGAAGGGGCCGCCCTTGAGTTGGGCGTGGATCTCGGTGCCGTCGGCCTGGCGCAGCACGTGGGTTACCGGCGCCGGCGATATGGCCATCGCTGCCGTTGGGGCCAGCCAGAGGCTGGTGATAAGGGTCCTGATTTTCATCTTCCGCTGTCCTTGTTTTGGGTAAGAGGTTGCAGCGGCAAGAGAGGGGGAGTGCTTTACCTTAACCTGTAATGACGCAAAAACAAAAACCCCGGCAGGGCCGGGGTTTGCTGGGGTGACGCTAGTGTCACTTGTCGCCGTGCTGGTACAGGTGCACGTCCCGCTGGGGGAAGGGGATCTCGATACCCTTGGTGTCGAAGGTTTTCTTGACCGTCTCCATGGTGTCGAAGAATACCGGCCAATAGTTGGCCGCATCCACCCAGGCCCGCACCGTGAAGTTCACCGAGCTGTCGGCCAGCTCAGACAGCACCACCATGGGCGCCGGGTCCTTGTGGATGCGGGTATCCGCGTCCAGCAGTTCCTTGAGGGTGGCTTTAACCTGGTCGATATTGGCCCCGTAGCTAACCCCGAACACGAAGTCGACCCGGCGGGTGGCTTCGGCGCTGAAGTTGATCAGGCTGTCGTTGGACACCTTGCCGTTGGGGATGATCACCCTTTTGTTGTCTGGGGTGGTCATGATGGTGTTGAAGATCTGAATTTCTTTGACGGTACCGGAGTAGCCGTTGGTCTGGATAAAGTCGCCCACCTTGAAGGGGCGGAAGAACAGGATCAGCACACCCCCGGCGAAGTTGGCCAGGCTCCCCTGCAGGGCCAGGCCAATGGCCAGGCCGGCGGCACCGACGACGGCAACGAAGGACGTGGTCTCGATACCTACCAAAGAAGCCACGGAGATCAGCAGCAGGATCTTGAAGATGATGCTGACCATGTTCCTCAGGAAGTGCCGCAAGGTCGCCTCAACCTTGCGCGACTCCATGCCCTTGTCCACTACCTTGGCAAAACCCTTGATAAGCCACAGGCCCACCAGCAGCACTATGATGGCCAGCACCAGCTTGGGCGCGTAGGCCATAACCAGCTCGATGCCTTGGTCTACGTACTTATCAGCATCTTCAATCTTGAGCATTTTCAATCCCTTTAATCATTTATCCGGCGATATCAGCATGGGTCAGCGCTTGGCAATCGTCAATGTCGCAGCCCGGTGGCCACGGCAGTGGATGCAGCACTGGCCACCCCAGTATAATGAGCCACCATGAACGACATCTTGCTTGAAGACGACATCCGTTGGATGCGCCACGCCATGACCCTGGCCGATAAGGCCGCCGCTGCCGGTGAAGTGCCGGTGGGAGCGGTGCTGGTGCGCGACGGCCAAATACTGGGGGAAGGCTACAACCTGTCCATCAGCTGCCACGACCCCAGCGCCCACGCCGAAATGCAGGCCATACGCCAGGCAGGCCCGGCGGCCCAGAACTACCGGTTGTTGGATACCACCCTCTACGTCACCCTGGAGCCCTGCGCCATGTGCGCCGGGGCCATGGTACACGGCCGGGTCAAACGCTTGGTGTTTGGCGCCCGTGACGCCAAGACCGGCGCTGCCGGCTCGGTGATGGACATCTGCCGCCACCCGGCCCTTAATCACCAACTGGAGGTGACATCAGGGGTACTGGAGGCGGACTGTGCGGAGCAGTTAAGCGGGTTTTTCAGGATGCGCCGGGCCCAGAAGAAGGCCGACAAGGCGGCTCAGGCAGCGGCCTCGGCCGACCGCTGCAATTGCGTCAAGGAGTGAATGCGGTTTCGGTGCAGGTTACGTTTGTGCAAGCGTTTCATCTTGAGGTGGCGGCGCCAGTCGTGGCCCCGGATGTTGCGTTTTTTCTTCAGTAGGGATGTACGGCGTTTGAGCATAGAACCTCCTGGGCGCTTCCATGGCCGTTATTTCCGCCTGAGGCGGTTATTCTTCCCTTCATAGATAAGGCCTTTCCCAGGATTTTTCAATCCTGGGGCGCTACTTGTTCCAGGCTCGGCTCCCCTTCGGCGGCGGTTTGCTGGGCCTGGGCTTCCTGCTGGGCCTGCAACTTGGCCAGTTGCTGGTCATGGAGCCACACCAGGGTTTCGTAGTAACGGCGGATGTTGTCCACGTACTTGACCGGCTCGTCGCCCCGGGCGTAGCCGTGGCGAGTTTGGCTGTACCAGGCCTTTTTGCGCAGCAGCGGCAGGCTGTCTTTGACGTCGGCCCAGGCGTTGGGGTCACCACCGCGTTTTTCGGTGATGCGCCGGGCGTCCAGCACGTGCCCTTCGCCGACGTTGTAGGCGGCCATGGCAAACCAGACCCTCTCATGGGCCGGGATCGACTCGGGCATGCGCTCAAACAGCTGGTGCAGGTAGTTGGCACCGCCGCGAATGGACTGCTCAGGGTCCAGGCGGTTGTTGATACCGAGAAAATCGGCGGTGGCCAGGGTCAGCATCATCAGGCCCCGCACCCCGGTTACCGACACCGCGTTGGGGTTCCAGTGGGACTCCTGATAGCTCATGGCGGCCAGCAATCGCCAGTCAAAATCCCCGGCGTACTTTTCAAAGCTCTGCTGGTAGCGGGGTAGCTTGCGGTCTACGGCGCGGATAAAGGAGCGGGTGTCCACGTAGTCGAAGGTGCGCACGTGGCCGTAGTACTTTTCTTCCAGGCGGGCGATGACACCGGTCTGGGTCATCTCGCCAAAAAACTCAATCAGCGCCGCATAGAGGCTGTCGTCGTTGTTTTTGGGGAAGGCCCAGGCCACCGGCTGTTCGTCGGCCACCGTAAAGCCCACCATCAAATCCGGGTAGAAGCGGCGGTTTAGGGCCAGGTTGGAAGAGTCCGCCACCGTGTAGTCCAGGTGCCCGGCCAGTACCTGTTGCAAGAGTTCGTCCGAGTCCATGTCGGAGGTTTCCGACCATTTCAGCTCCGGGTGGCCCTTGGCTACCTGGGCCAGGCGTTCGGCGTGGGCCGAGAAGGCCATCACCATCAGGCTGCCGCTAAGATCGTCAAAATCCCGGGGGCGGCGGTTACCGCGCTTGTACACCAGCTTCTGGCTCACCGCCTGGTAGGCGGGGGCAAAGCGAAAATGGGCGCGGCGCTCGTCGGTCACGCTAAGGCCAGCCGCCAACAGGTCGTATTCGCCCTTTTCCAGCTTGGGGAAGAGTTCGGTCAACGAATAGGTGGGCTCTATTACCAACTTCACACCCAGGTAATCGGCGAACATGGCGGCCAGTTCATAGTCCAGGCCCGCCGGGCCGTCGGCCGCTTCGTAATAGGTGGTGTCGGAAAAGCGTGTGCCCACTCTCAGCTCTCCTCGTTCGAGGATGCTTTCCAGTTGGCTGCTTTGGGAAGGAGTCTGGGGGCTGGTGTCTTGGCAGGCCGCCACAAGGAGCACCAGAGCCGGCCAAAAGCCCCGCCATTTGGTCGTGATTCTGCTCATCTGGTGGCGTTTATATCAGATGTTGGTAAAAGCGCGAAATCTAACCGATCGTCTGGATGGGAAAGCAAACGTTTTTCCTCTATAATGCGGCGCCCGAGAACTCCCTCAGTCTGCCCAGGTGACCAATGCCGATCCAAATCCTGCGAGGCGCTCCCGCCCTGTCCGAGTTTCGACTGGAAAAACTGCTGGCGGCCTGCCGCGCAGCCCAGCTTCCGGTAAGCCAGATCTCCACCCGCTTCGTGCATTTCGCCGAGCTGACCGACACCCTGACCGACGACGAACAAGTGCGTCTGGAAAAGCTGCTGACCTACGGCCCGCGCCTGGCAGCGGCCGACCTGGACGGCCTGAGCCTGGTGGTGGTACCCCGTCTGGGCACCATCTCCCCCTGGTCTTCTAAAGCGACCGACATCGCCCACAACTGCGACCTGGGTAAGATCAAGCGCCTGGAACGGGGCATCCTCTACCAGTTGGATGTAACCCTGGCTGAAGCCGATGCCAAGATCTTCAAGGCCCTGGTGCACGACCGCATGGTAGAAGCGGTGCTGGCATCTGAAGCCGACGGCGAGGCCCTGTTCAAGAAGGCCCAGCCCAGCCAGCTGGCCAGCGTCGACATCCTGGGGGAAGGCCGCGCCGCCCTGGACAGCGCCAACCAGCGCATGGGCCTGGCCCTGGCAGACGACGAAATCGACTACCTGGTAGAAAACTTCAAAGCCCTGGGCCGTAACCCCAACGACATCGAACTCTATATGTTCGCCCAGGCCAACTCCGAGCACTGCCGCCACAAGATTTTCAACGCCGATTGGACCATAGACGGCGTGGCGCAGCCCAAGTCCCTGTTCAAGATGATTAAAAACACCTTCGAGCAAACCCCGGACTATGTGCTGAGCGCCTACAAGGACAACGCGGCGGTAATGACCGGCTCCACCGCCGGCCGTTTCTTCCCCGACCCCGGCAGCAACGAATTTGCCTACCATGTGGAACCCATCCACATCCTGATGAAGGTGGAAACCCACAACCACCCCACCGCCATTTCCCCCTTCCCTGGCGCCGCTACCGGCTCCGGCGGGGAAATTCGTGACGAAGGGGCCACCGGCGTCGGCGCCCGCCCCAAGGCGGGCCTGTCTGGCTTTACCGTGTCCAACCTGCGTATCCCAGGCTTCGAGCAGCCCTGGGAGCAGGATTTTGGCAAGCCGTCACGCATCGTCACCGCCCTTGACATCATGACTGACGGCCCCCTGGGCGGCGCCGCCTTTAACAACGAATTTGGCCGCCCGGCGCTGCTGGGTTACTTCCGTACCTATGAAGAAGAAGTGAACTCCTTCAACGGCCTGGAAGTGCGCGGCTACCACAAACCCATCATGATCGCAGGGGGCCTGGGTAACATCCGCGAAGAGCACGTGCAAAAGGGCGAGATCCCGGTTGGCGCCAAGCTTATCGTGCTGGGTGGCCCGGCCATGAACATCGGCCTTGGCGGCGGCGCGGCATCCTCCATGGCCTCCGGCCAGTCTGACGAAGACCTGGACTTTGCCTCGGTGCAGCGCGACAACGCCGAAATAGAGCGCCGCTGCCAAGAGGTGATTGACCGCTGCTGGCAGCTGGGCAATGCCAACCCCATCTGCTTTATCCACGACGTGGGCGCCGGTGGCCTCTCTAACGCCTTCCCCGAGCTGGTCAACGACGGCGAGCGTGGCGGCAGCTTTGAGCTGCGCAACGTGCCCAACGACGAGCCGGGTATGAGCCCGCTGGAGATTTGGTGTAACGAATCCCAAGAACGCTACGTGCTGGCGGTGCCGGCCGACAAGCTGGCCCTGTTTGACGCCATCTGTGAGCGCGAGCGCGCCCCTTACTCTGTGGTAGGCACTGCCACCGAAGAGAAGACCTTAAAGCTCAGCGACAAGCACTTTGGCAACAACCCCATCGACCTGCCGCTCTCCGTGCTTTTGGGCAAGCCGCCCAAGATGCACCGGGATGTAGAAAGCCGCAGCGCCGCCGGTAACGAACTCAAGTTCGACATCAGCGTGCAAGAGGCGGCCGAGCGCCTGCTGCGCCTGCCCACCATCGCCGAGAAGACCTTCCTTATTACCATCGGCGACCGCTCCGTGGGCGGCCTTACCGCCCGCGACCAGATGGTTGGCCCCTGGCAAATCCCGGTGGCAGACGTGGCCGTTACCGCCGCCAGTTTTGACACCTACTACGGCGAAGCCATGGCCATGGGCGAGCGCACCCCGGTGGCGCTTTTGAACCACGCCGCCTCTGCCCGTTTGGCGGTGGCTGAGTCCATCACCAACATCGCAGCCAGCGCCATTGGTGATTTGAAACGCATCAAGCTCAGCGCCAACTGGATGGCCGCCGCCGGCCACCCCGGCGAAGACGCCGGCCTTTATGAAGCGGTGAAAGCCGTAGGCGAAGAGCTGGCCCCGGCCCTTGGCATCACCATACCGGTGGGTAAGGACTCCATGTCCATGAAGACCCAGTGGGACGGCAAAGCCGTTACCGCGCCGCTGAGCCTTATCATCACCGCCTTTGGCCGTGTTGAAGACGTGCGCAAAACCGCGACCCCGCAGCTGAAAACCGACAAAGGCGCTACCCGCCTGCTGCTGATTGACCTTGGCGCCGGCAAGCAGCGCCTGGGCGGCAGCTGCCTGGCCCAGGTCACCCGCCAGTTGGGGGTTGAAACCCCGGACTTGGACGACGTAGCGGCCTTTAAAGGCTTCTTCCACGCCGTGCAAGAGCTGCTGCTGGACGGCAAGCTGCTGGCCTACCACGACCGCTCCGACGGCGGCCTGTTCGTGACCCTGGCCGAGATGGCCTTTGCTGGCCACGTGGGTATCGACGCCGATATCAGCGCCCTGGGCGGCGACGCCATGAGCGCTCTGTATAACGAAGAGCTGGGCGCCGTTATCCAGGTGCGCGAAGAAGACCTCGACGCTATCAACAAGGTGCTGGCCGGCCACGGTATCAAGCACCTGGTGCACGACATCGGCACCTTGAATGGCGACGACACGGTGCGCTTTAGCAAAGACGGCGCCCAAGTGCTGGCCGCCAAGCGCGGCGTGCTGCGCGGTATTTGGGCCGAAACCACCCACCAGATGCAAAAGCGCCGCGACAACCCGGTCTGCGCCGACGAAGAGTTTGCGCTGAAAACCGACGACAGCGACCCCGGCATCAGCCCGGTGCTAACCTTCGACATCAAAGAAGATGTGGCCGCCCCTTACATCATCAAAGGTGTGCGCCCCACCATCGCCATCCTCCGTGAGCAGGGCGTTAACTCCCAGCAGGAAATGGCCGCTGCCTTTACCCGCGCGGGTTTTCGCGCCATCGACGTGCACATGTCCGACATCCTCTCTGGCCGTGAAGATCTCACCAAGATGCAGGGCCTAGCGGCCTGTGGCGGCTTTAGCTACGGTGACGTGCTAGGCGCCGGCGAAGGCTGGGCCAAGTCCATCCTCTTTAACGAGCGTGCCCGCGCCGCCTTCGAGGCCTTCTTCGGCCGTGGCGACACCCTGGCCCTTGGCGTCTGTAACGGCTGCCAGATGATGTCCAACCTCAAAGACATCATCCCCGGCGCCGAGCACTGGTCCCGTTTCGTGACCAACCGCTCCGAGCGCTTCGAAGCTCGGGTTGCCACCCTGCTGCTGGAAAAGACCCCGTCGCTGTTCTTTACCGGCATGGAAGGGGCCCGCCTGCCCATCGCCGTCAGCCACGGTGAAGGCCGCGCCGAGTTCGTAGATGACGCCCACTTCGCCGCCCTTAATGGTTCCGGCAAGGTGGCTGCCCGCTACGTGGACAACCATGGCCAGGTCACCGCCCAGTACCCCCTGAACCCCAACGGCTCACCGGAAGGTATTGCAGCGCTCACCACTTTGGACGGCCGCGTCACCATCATGATGCCGCACCCCGAGCGGGTACACCGCACCATCGCCCATTCCTGGCACCCCGAGGAGTGGGGCGAGAATGGTCCTTGGATGCGGATGTTCCAGAATGCACGGAAGTCTATTGGCTAACGCCACCTGACAATAAAAAACCCGCCTTGCGCGGGTTTTTTATTGGGGGAGTGGTGGAGGTTTGGGGGTTCTGTTCGGGGTTTGGTTGAGACCTGATAGTTCCTTTATACGCAGGGGGGCGCCCCTGCACGCGCCCCACTTTTGTTTCGGCAAAAGTGGGCAAAACCATTGCCCTGCGTTCCGCTTGACCCTCGCCTCCAGTCGCTTACCGAGGTCGCTGCACACGGGCATCCTGCCCTTCTTCCGCTCGCTCGGCCTCCCTGCCTCGCGTCCTCTCACGCTCCCTACGGCTCAGCGCTGCACTTAACGGGCGGAAGAGCGGGCAGCTTCGATATACTCCTGAACTACCCGCCATCAATGGCTTCGCAAGTCCTATACCTGTTGTCTGTGTCGTCCATGCCGCAAATTTCATTAAAAAGTAAGTTCAAAAGTTGACCGATGCTTTGGACTGGCTTAGACTCATTTTGTGGCTCATTTGAGACACGTCTGCCAGTTAAATGACATTTCATACAAGTGAATTAGCGTTAGGCACGCCAATTTTGATAACCAAAGCGGAGGAGACCGGGATGAAAAATGTAAAAGTGCAATCGAACTCGAGATAATTCTATCAGTGCAAGTGCATAGATGATGAGTGCAAGCAGATTAGCTTGATTTTAAAGAATTTTATTTGCCTGCAGCATTGAGGATAATTTCATGCTACGCAAGCGTAAGGCTGTGTAGGTGAATGACAATGCTAGTGGGAAGGAGAATTTTTATGTCAACTCAAGGGTCCGAAATGGTCCGCGCAAGAGTGGACGCGAAATTGAAAGCAGAGGCAGCAAATGCTCTCGATGCGATTGGTCTAACCATTTCAGATGCGATTCGGGTGTTATTAACTCGCATCGTTGAAGAAGGGGGACTACCACACGCCTTGGCCACAAGCCAGGAAAGCTATGACAGGTATCTGGATGAAAAGTTGGAAAGTTGGATGAACCGACGTTCTAAGTTGGCAGAACCAGACGCTGTTGATGCTTTGAGAAAACGCGCTGTCTCCTAACTAAGAGGAGGCTCGGCTATGCCGGCAAGTAAGATCGACTGGAGCGAGTTGGCGCTCCAGCAAGTGGTAAATAGAGAAGATGATTTGTTGTTTGAACAAGGGATAGCTAAAGCTAAAAAATGGCTGAATGAAGTATTTGAAGCTGAGGACCAGATAAGAAACCACCCTCATTCTGGAAGCAAGTCCTGCCAGCACAATGGGCTTGAAGCGCGTTGGGTTTATGTAGGAAAGCATTATCGAATGCATTACACCGTTGATGAGAATAGTGTTGTTGTTATAGAAGAGGTAAGGCATAAAAAATTATTCTATTGAATTACCATGTGAAATTGTAATTAAAAGAGCTCATGGCTCAAGGTGTTAATTGTGCTTTCATGAAAGCACTGAATTCTTATCCATTCGAAAGTACTTCAATGGCTATTTTATGGAAAATTATTAGTATTGCTTTGAGATGATCTTCAATGTGGTTATGGTCAAGTTGCAAGATAAATATTTATCCAACATTACGGCCTGGTACGATACGATTTAATTCTGATATTGAGTGTTCTACAATTGTCATGAAAATTTTATCTTAGGTTGTTTACAGTTGTAATTTTATTTTTCAGGGCGGTTCGTTAGCTGCTCGAATACATGTCATTTATTGATAATATTTTTCTATTCTCACCTCAATTTTTCCCGATGATACAAGTTATTCATTGTGCTTCTTGGCTAGTGATTTTTCTTCTATGCATGTTGACCTTGCCGAACTCTCACATCAAATCATCCCGGAGCGCATGCAGGGGCGCCCCCCTGTGAAGAAAAGAACTCAAGGGGACACCCACGTTGAGTTTTCAACAATATCAGGTGCTTGGATGGCTGCTGAGCGGAGCTACTGCTTGTTCGGGTACAAACAACCTTGCTAGTGGATGCTATTCCGCCTGTTAGGTGAAGCGCTGAGCCGCCGGGAGATACTCAGCAGGACACTATTTTTGAATCTTTTTTAGATCAACTCCTTACCAATTACAGGGCGAAGCTGCAGAGAGTTTCAAGGGGACACCCACTTTTAGTTCCTAACTAAATCAGCTAGTTGTATAGCTTCTGGGTGGAGCTACTGCTTGTTCGGGTACAAACAAGCTTGCTAGTGGATGCTCTTCCGCCCGTTAAGTGAAGCGCTGAGCCGCCGGGAGTGAAGGGGCAGCCGAGACAGGAATGGCAGGGGGCCGCCCAGGTGCAGGTTCATACGTGCCGGGAGCGCGTATGAACCGATGCACCGGGAACGACCAGGTGAAGAATAAGCGACAAACCTGTATGGAACAGGTTTGAACATCGCTTGCGATGGCCCGAAGGGCGAAGACCAGGGATGGTCTGAGTAAACGTGGGCGCTGGTTTTGCCTGGGAGGCCCCGCCTACTTTTGCCAAAACAAAAGTAGGGCGCATGCAGGGGCGCCCCCCTGCAAACAAATAGGCATGCGCTCGCAGGGTATATCCCATCTCCGGGGAGATCGCGCCAGTGGGTGCAGGAGCCGACAAATAGCGTGCGTGCCGCAGGCATACCATTCCGTACACCCTCCGTACAACATTGCCATCGTTGTTGGTGATCTTTTATACTGTTCGGGTTGTACGGAATGGCTCCGTACGGGGAGGGTGTGATGGCGACGACGCGGTTGGATATCCGGCTGGACGAGGAAATTAAGGCCAAGGCGGAGAAGGCGACGGCTTTGTTGGGGCTGAAAAGTTTGACCGATTATGTGGTCAAGCTGATGGACGAAGATGCCTCAGAAGTGATTGCCCAATACGAGAGCATGACGGTAGATAGCACCGTCTTTGACCGCTTTATGGAGGCTTGCGACAAGGCTGACGCGCCGAACAAGGCATTGCGTGAGGCGGCGGCTTTTACCAAGGACAGCGGCTTCTAAATGGCCTGGGCCAGGCACTTTGTCGAGCTGGACAAGGCCCTGCACGACAGGGCCAGCTTTGACTGCGGTGAGCCGGAGCTGAACCTCTTTTTGCGCCAGTTTGCCGCCAAACACATGCAGGCGCGGGTGAGCCGGACCATGGTGCTGCCCGCCCTTGAGCCGTTGCCCAATCAAAAACTCCCTGTTTGCGCCTTCTACGCCATAGCCCCGGGCGCCATTCGCCGCGACACCTTACCGGCCGCCCTTGCCAAAAAACTGCCCCATTACCCGGTGCCGGTGTTCCTGCTGGCGCAACTTGCCGTACACAAGGCCTTTCATGGCCAGGGGCTGGGTAAAGTCAGCCTGATCAAAGCCCTTGAGTACCTCTGGCAAATCAACGCCCATATGCCCGCTTATGCGGTGCTGGTGGATTGCCTGAACCCAGAGGCCCAGCGCTTTTATGCCAAGTACGGCTTTGAACTGCTGTGCGAGGTTGAAGGCCGCACCCGCATGTTCCTGCCCATGAAAACCCTGGCCCAGCTTTTTAGCCGCTAAGTGAAGGGGGGAATGGGAGCCTGCATCAGGCAGAGATATAAGGCGGCCATAACAAAGTAACCCGTCTGCCGGGGCGAGACCCGGCGTACAAATGAACTTTAAGATAAAGAGCAAACCCCAATGAAACTCAGCGCTCCCGAACTCAGAATGCTCCGGCTCTGCCTGCAAAGGGCGATGCGTGAGGATGAAGCAGCGCTTCACACTCTAAAGCCAGGCTCAGATGCACATGCTGAACTTGGCAACGATCTGATGCTGATGGAGGTACTGCTAAGTAAGATGAATGCAGGGCTAGAAAAGCCATAGGCAGCTTTTCGGATCAGACCTCGATAAAGTCATCGTCCCCTTCTGTTGTGCTTGTTTGGCGTTTAAATATGGTCGTGTCGTCTAACTTAGGCCAAGACAGTTCTAGGCTGTCAATCAACGTATCAGTTTCAGCCCATGCAACGACGCGTATAGAGGATGAAGTTGACCAGGAATTGCCATCCCAGAAGCTAAAGTCAAAACCGCCAAAGCCGGTGCCGTATCGCAGTGCAACCAAATAAACCCCTGATATGGGGGGAGGGCAATGCTGCCAGTTGCTTGAATATGCTGTTTTCATTCCCTTTACGTGCCCCTAAATTCCGCTATTCAGCCCGCTGGTCATCAAAGTAACGGCTCAGCTGCTCGCGGGTAGCGGTGAGCTTTTCGGTTACAGAGGGCTGGGCCTTTTCAGCAATCTTGTCATCCAGGTAAGCCATCGCCTTTGCATAGGGAAGGTAGCGGTAGTCCTAGTGCTTTTCTTCGATAACAGGGTAGGCTGCTTTCACGTCTATAAGGGAGATGCCCCGATAGACCACAACCTTCACATCGTAATCTCTTGGCCTGCTATCGCCATGGGCTTGCCATTGCCACCACTCGTTACCCAGCACCTCTGTGGCTGTTACCTGGGGGCCGAATGCCTGATAGCTAAGTACCATCATCTGCTGGTCTCGGTTTACTGCGCAGGCGGCAATGAAAAGCGCTGACAACGCCAGGGGCAGGTATCGCTTCAGCATTTTCTGTTTTCCATAGGGCTGCTCGACTGGATAGAGCCGAGCCTACAACCAGCGCCCGGCTTTACCAAGCCGAAGCTATGGGCAATGTACTCAGGGTTTATGCCTGCAACACCGAGATAGTGCCAACGCTCAGTACTCATGGTGCCAAATCTTGGAGCACTGTGGCTTTATGGCAGGGTAACTTGGGCAGCCTCCCTTCGGCTGGTACACTGCCAACTCTATGAAAACTAACCGATGTCGGTGCCGTACCTTGCCCACTGGACAGTGGGCATGGAGCAACCAGGGAGCGTAGTTGATGTCCATCCTCACGGCTTTTAAGGAAGAGTTGAGCCAGGCCATTGCGGCCTATCTTGATCGCCAGCGTGATTTTTTTGCCGACCATGAACTCCGTATCTTGGACTTTCACTTCTACCCCTGGAATGACGGGCAGCTGTTGGTGAGCTGCCTGGTGGTGGGGGAGGAGCAATGGCAGCAAAAAGCCCGGCCTGCCTACGCCCATTACATCACCGACTGGCAGTTCGGCATGTTCAGCAACGCCAATGGTCACCGCCCGGACGAAATCGACGAGGTGGTCTACAAGTATTGGGGTGCCAGCCAGGCCGGTATTCCGGGTGAGCACATCAACCTGGGGCTGAGCTTTGACGAACTCTTTCGCCTCTTTGCCAGTGCCCTGAAGTCGGCGCCGGTAACGGCAGCCATTGCGCGCTACCGGTTGTCGCCCGAGTTCGAGGTGCGCCTGGTGGACCCGGACAACGAGGAAAAGGACTACCTGCAATTGGTTGACGGGCACTGAGCCCCGTTTACGGCCGTCTGTTTTTAAAGCCCCTTATGGGGCGCCAAGGCGTAAACCGGCAGCCATCAGCCAATACCCCACCAGGGCATATCGAATACGCTAAGATCCCCCATCAAAACCACAGCAAGCCGAGCAGCGCCATGAGCATCACCCGCATCAATCCCGGCCAACGTTGGTCCGATATCACCGTTTTCAACGGCATTGCCCACTTTGTGGAGGTGCCGGAATGTATTGAGACCGACATGGAGAGCCAGACCCGGGCGGTACTGGCCCAGGCCGAGGCGAGCCTTGCCAAGGTGGGTAGCGACAAGGGCCGGCTGCTGTCGGTCACTATCTATGTCACCGACTTTGCCGAGGTGCCGGCCCTGAACGCCGTCTGGGACGCCTGGTTTGCGCCGGGCACGGCGCCGAGCCGGGCCTGCGTCAAGGTGGCACTGGCCGACCCGGCCTGGAAACTGGAAATGGCCTTTGTGGCCGCCGCCGAGGGGCGGCCTGGCTAAGGCCCGGGTGCCGTTATTGCTCGGGTCCGTATTTGCTGTGCAGTTCCTCGACGGTGAGCCTTTGGGCTTTGCCTTGCAGGACCAGGGGCTGGCCGTTCAGGCTCAGGGTGATGCTGGCGTTGAGCTCGGTGGCGTAGGCCAGTGCCACATAAGCCTGGGGCGGCGAGTAGGCGCAGCTGCCCGGGGCAATGGTGAAGGCGCTGTCGAGGTTGTCGCGAAAATAGTCGACCTGCAGCTCCCCAAGCTCAGCCTCCAGGGGCGCTTCGCCGAGGTTCAACACCACCAGCTCCGCCACAAACTCCAGGAAGCCGTCTGCCAGCAGTTCGTTCAATTGTGCCTGCTGCTCGGCACCGTTCAAGGGGCTGTCTTTGGGCACCCGCTCCGGCCCCAGGCTAATCACTAGCCTGAGCACTGCGCCCTGTTCGGCAACAAAGTGCTCAAACTCGAAATAGGGCGAGTAGATAACGGTGGTGTCGCCTGTGGTGCTTTGCATAAAGCCCTTGCGCCAAAGTTCGGCGGCCTGGGCCTCGGTGAGCCTGTCCATGGTCATTCTCCTTTTTCAACCGGGTCAGGGTAACGCCAGGGCTTTGTGCTTGGCAAATCCTGGCCCCGGCACCGGGCTAGGGCTGGCTGTTGGCCTCCACGGCAAGCTGGCCCAAGGCCTGCAACAGGGCCTGGACCTTGGCCGGTGGCTGGACCGCCTTGGAATAAAAGGCGTAGAGCACCAGGTCGGCTGGGGGTTTGTCCAGGGCCAGGGACACCAGGCGGCCCGCCTTGAGGTGGGCCTGGCAATTAAAGGCGGGCAGTATGGCCAGGCCCAGGCCTTGTAAAGCCAGGGCCAGGGCCAGGTTACCGCTGTTGACCCTGTAAGGGGAACTGACGGCCAGTGTTTGCGGGCCTGCCTCGCCCTCGAAACGCCAAGGGCGGCTGCCAAGGGCGCTGAGGGTGGTGATGCAGGGGTGATCCGCCAAGGCCTGAACGCTGGCCGGCGTACCGTGGCGGGCGATAAAGGCGGGGGAGGCCACCACCAGGCTTGGCTGGCGCAAGATGCCTTTGGCGACCCAGTCGCTGTCGGGCAAGGTGCCCCGGCCAAAAGCCAGCACCAGGTCGAAGCCGTCCAGTAGGTCGGCCTCGCCGCTCAGGCTGGTTTCGACGCTAAGGCTGATGCCGGGATGCTGCCGGCAAAAGCCGGCCAGGGCGTCGGCCAGTAGCGGCAGATCCGGCATGCAGATCCTAAGTTGCCCCGCCAGGCTGCCGGCGCCGCTGCACACCTGCTCCAAGGCCCTGTCCAGGGCGCCGGTCAAAGGCTTGGCCGCCTCATAGAGCCGAACCCCGGCCTCGGTGGGCTGCATGCGCCTGGTGGTCCTGTCCAGTAGGCGCACCGCCAGTTGCGCCTCCAGCAGGGCCAGGTGGCGACTGACATTGGAACTGGGCAGGCCTAGCTGCTGGGCGGCCTTTTTGAAACTGCCGCACTCGTAGATCTGTAAAAAGCTCAGCAGCCAGCGCTGATCGATCCGCTCTATCATCAAAAAATCCCATATTTAAGGATAATGAATCCAAATTACCCTTATTTATCTCGACTTTTGATTTTATAAGACTGTCGCCCTGTTTTCTCAATGGAAGGTTGATAGGGATGAACCCCAAGGCAATGCCCAAGTGCTGGCTGCTGTTAGGCTGTATGACGCTTTTTCTGATGGCCCTGGACGGCTTGATACTGGTGCCCTTCGGGGCCGCCATCGCCACCCAGGCCGGGGTGGGGGCCGGATCTGCCGGTTACCTGACCGGCGCCTATGCCCTGGCGGCGGCGCTCAGCTCCCTGTTACTGGCCCGCTTCCGAGTTTGGGGCGGCAACAACCAGGCCCTGGTGCTGGCCAGCCTGCTGGGGCTGGGGGTCAGCACCCTGTTGTTTACGGCGGTGCAGGCCTTCCCTGCCTTGCTGGCCCTGCGCGCCCTGGCCGGGTTCAGCGCCGGGGTGTTGGCGGTGGCCAACCTCAGGTACCAGTTGCTGGTGGGGCAGGGCGCCGAGATCAAACAGCGCAGCGCCAAGCTGCTCAGCATGTATCCCCTGGCGCTGACCCTGGGGGTGCCGGGCCTACTTTGGCTGAGCGGTACCCAAAACTGGCGTCTGGGATTGCAGCTGCTGGGCGGCCTTTGCCTGGTGCTTTGCCTGGCCTGGGCTTGGGCGCCAAGACAACAGGGGACCCAGCCGGGCCAGGCTGGTGCTCCGGCTTTGGATAGCCGGGGGCGCCGGCGCCTGGCGGTGGCGGCCTTGCTGGTGTTTGTCACTGTGCTGGCCACCTTTGTGATGTCAACCCAGTTACCGGTGATGCTGGTGCAGCGCCTGCACAGCAGCGACAGCCTGCTGCAACTGAGTTACCTGGCAGGGGGCGCCGGCACTGTATTGCTGATGCAGGCCTATGGCCGATATGCCCAGCGCCTGGCTTTCCTGCCGCTGATGCTGGCGTTGTCGCTGTTGATGGTGGCCAGCAGCGCCCTGGCTCTGTTCAGCCTGTCGAGCGCCTTGGCTGCCGCCATGTTCGTGCTGTTTATGATGGCCAGCGCCACCCGCACCCTGGTGGTGGTGTCGGAAGTGCTGGCCGGTGCCGACGGCGCCGAGCGGCCCAGGCTGGTGGCCTTGCAGAATGCCTTGCAACACGGGGCCGTGGGTGTCGGCGGGTCCTTGGGCAGCCTTGCCCTTAACCATGGGCTGCCCGGCCAACTGGCCTACCATCAGCTGTTGGCCCTGGGGGCTGTACTGACCTTGCTGGGGCCGGTTTGTGTCTGGCTTTGGCACAGGGCCAGGGGCGCCCTGGCGACCGTGGCGGGCCCCGCCTGAACAGGAAAAAGGGCTGCCGGTAGAGGGCAGCCCTTGGCTGGGCGCAGTCCTGGGAGCGGCGGCGTTGCTGGCACTGCCAAGCCCCTGATGCCCGGCCCGGCGGGGTCAGGAGCCTTTTTCTCCCTTGTTTTCCTCGAACCAGACATCGATGCGCTGGCCGTAGTCGGCGGGGGCCTTGCGTTTGACCCGGCGGGCGATGTCCAGTAGGGTCTGCTGGGCCAGGGCCTCTTCCATCCGCTGCTGGGCCGCCTGCATTACCGCATGGACAGAGCAGGTGTCCGCCACCGCCCAGTCCGGGGTGCAGTTGCCGAACAGGGCGCAGTTCTCACGGATATTGCGACACTCGAAGATGGCCTTGTCGCCGTCAATGGCCTTGACCACGTCCAGCACCGTTATCTCATCGGCGGGCCTGGCCAGCTTGAAGCCGCCCCTGGGGCCAGAGGTGGCCTCCAGCAGCTTGGCCTTGGCCAGCTTGGTAAAGACCTTGGCCAGCAGCTCGGCCGGTACCCCTTGCAGTTCTGCCAGGGTCCGGGCATTGGCTTCGCGGCTCTCGCCTTTGCTGTCATCCACCAAAAAGAGCAGGCAATGCAGGCCGTATTCCACCCCTGAACTGTAGAGCGCCATCTTCATCTCCGATTAAAGTCATCTGCGATTATTTTTGTCGCCAATGAAAGGATCGCAGTTTTGCCCGGCGATGTACAGCCCGGGAAAAATCCCCTGTGATCCCTGCTTTTGCGAGTAATTCCGGTGCTGATAACCCGGCCTGACCCATGTCCTGGTCGCTTTTTTCGCGATCTAAAAAGATCTTGATCTCAAAATTAACGACAATTATAGTCGGAAATGTTCGGGGTGACTGATGCCCTGACGGGAGTCGCCTCGGGCCACTTTGCCCCCTTGAGCTTCTCGGTTATGCAGCCCATTTCCATTTGGAGTTACACCATGAAAAAGCGCATTTTGATCATCGGCAGCGGCTTTGCCGGTATGTGGAGCGCCCTGAGTGCCACCCGTCTGCTGGACCAGCACAACCGCGACGACGTGGACGTCACCGTACTGGCCCCCCAGGCCGAACTGCGGGTCCGCCCCCGTTTCTACGAGCAGCAGGTGCACCGCATGGTGGCGCCCTTGGCCGAGCTTTTTGACGCCGTCGGGGTGACCTTCATCAAGGGCTTTGCCAAAGAGATCGACGTGGCCGCCAAGGCGGTGCGCTACCAGGACCAAGCCGGTGAGGTTACCAGCCTGGCCTACGACAAGCTGGTGCTGGCCTCTGGCTCCAAAGTGATTCGCCCGGCCCTGCCCGGCATGAACCATGTCTTTGACGTGGACGAGCTGGACCAGGCCGTGCGCCTGGAGACCCATATCCAGGCCCTGGGCGAGCAGCCCGAGTCCCTGGCCCGTAACACCGTGGTGGTGGCCGGCGGCGGCTTTACCGGTATCGAAACGGCGGCGGAAATGCCTGAGCGCCTGCGTGCCGCCCTGGGTGCCGACGCCAAGACCCGCGTTATCATCATCGACAAGGCCACCGAAATTGCCGCTGCCCTGGGCCAAGGCCCCCGTGGCGCCATCGTCGATGCCAGCGAGGAGCTGGGCCTGGAGTGGCTGCTGGGCCGCACCGTTGCCAGCGCCGACGCCGACGGCGTTACCCTGGATAACGGCGAGCGCATCGACGCCAAGACCGTGATCTGGACCGTTGGGGTGCGGGCCGACGCCCTGACCGAGCAGATCCCTGCCGAGCGCGACAACTTCGGCCGCCTGCACGTGGACGACAACCTCAAGGTACTGGGCCTGGACGACGTCTTTGCCACCGGCGACACCGCCTACGCCAAGACCGACGATGCCGGTAACCACGCGCTGATGTCCTGCCAGCACGCCATTGCCCTGGGCCGCGCCAGTGGTAACAACGCTGCTGCCAGCCTGCTGGAGGTTGCTCCCCATCCTTACCGCCAGGAAATGTACGTGACCTGCCTGGATCTCGGTGCCTGGGGCGCCATGTACAGCGAAGGCTGGGACCGGGAAGTGAAGATGGTCAAAGACGAGGCCAAGCAGCTCAAGTCCCAGATCAACAGCGTCTGGATCTACCCCCCCGCTGCCGACCGGGCCCAGGCCCTGGCCGCCGCCGACCCCAGCATCCCGGTGGTCGCCTAAATAAAAAACGCCGGCTTATGCCGGCGTTTTTTTGCCTTAACTCAGGCCCAGCCCAGTTCGGTCACCAGGCTGTGCTGCTGGCCCGGGGCCAGGGTTACGGCGTCGCCGCCGACATTGGCCGCCTCCAGGCACAGCATCTGCCGGTAGCCGTCATCCGGGAACTGGCCGAGGGCCTTGGCCTTGTCCACCCAGGGGTTCCACAGCACCAGGCTGTGGCTGCCTTCGCGCTTGACCCGGATAAGGCCCTGGCCGGTGTCTATCTGTTGCAAAGGCTGCTGGCATTGGTACTGGCGGTCCAGTTCCCGGTCGATACGTACGGTACCGGCCTGGGGCAGGGGGCCTGTGCCCGCTTCCCAGTACTGGCTGCCATCGAGCCCCAGTACCTGCACCTGGTCGATATCCGGCACCGGGAAGTAACTGTGCAAGGCCTGGGTCAGCAGCAGTGGGCTGTGGCCTGTGTTGTCGGTGGTGAGGGTCAGGCGGGCGGTTTTGCCCAGCACCATCACCAGGCTCAGTTCGCAGCTGTGGGGCCAGTGCTGCTGGGGCAGGGCGTCCATGGGCAGGCTGAACTGGATTATCACTTCCCCGTCTCTGTCTTCCACATCCACCAGGTGCCATTCGCAGGTGCGGGCGTAGCCGTGGGCCGGCGCTTCGGGGCTGGGCTTGTTATTGCCGAACCAGGGCCAGCATACCGGCACCCCGCCGCGGATGGCCCGGCCCCTGGCGAAGTCCTCACTGGGGGACAGCCACAACAGCGGCCCTTGCCCCTTGGGCTGGAAATGGGTCAGGTGCGCTCCTTGCAGGAACACCCGGGCGTCACACAGAGGCGAATGAATGTCGAGGTAGGCCAGGCCACTGGCGGTTTGGCCGGTGCTGACCGAAGGGGGTAGGCTCATGCAGGCTCCCTTGCGCAATACGAGCCCCATTGTGCAAAGGGCCGGGGCCGGGGGCAAGGGTGGTCGCGCCAAAGTGGCCGTTGGTCCTCTGACCTGACTGACGGCCTGTCGCAAATCTGTTAGCGTCCAGTGACTTGTCTGTTGTTTTGGGGGGCCGATGGCCGCCGATACTTCCCTGTCCCGCCGGGACCTCAAGGTGCTGGGGCTGTCCGCCCTGGGGGGCGCCCTGGAGTTTTACGACTTCATCATCTTCGTGTTTTTCGCCAAGGCCATAGGCCAGCTGTTCTTTCCCCCGGACATGCCCGAATGGCTGCGCCAGTTGCAGACCTTCGGCATCTTTGCCGCCGGTTACCTGGCCCGGCCCCTGGGGGGCCTGGTCATGGCCCACTTCGGGGACCTTCTGGGGCGCAAGAAGATGTTCACCCTGTCCATCTTCCTGATGTCGGTGCCCACCTTGCTGATCGGGCTCCTGCCCACCTACGCCAGCTGGGGTTACGGGGCGGCCATCGCCCTGGTGCTGATGCGCATGCTGCAAGGGGCCGCCGTCGGCGGCGAGGTGCCGGGGGCCTGGGTGTTCGTGTCCGAGCACGTCAAAAAACACCATGTGGGGCTGGCCTGCGGCAGTTTGTCGGCGGGGCTGGTGGGGGGCATTTTGCTAGGCTCCTTGATGAGCGTCTTTATCAACAGCCACTTTGCCGACCAGCTCTTGGACTGGGCCTGGCGCCTGCCGTTTCTGGTGGGGGGGCTGTTTGGGCTTTTTGCCGTTTACCTGCGCCGCTACCTCCATGAAACCCCGGTCTTTGCCGAGCTGCAGGCCCGCCAGGCCCTGGCCCGGGAGCTGCCCCTGAAACTGCTGCTGCGGGGCCACAAGAAGGGGGTGCTGCTGGCCATGGGGGTGACCTGGATCCTCACCGGCGCCGTGGTGGTGGTGGTGCTGATGACCCCCACCTTGATCCAGGCCCAGGCCGGCATCGGTGCGGTAGACGCCTTCAAGGCCAATGCCCTGGCCACCCTGACGGTGATGCTGGGGGCGGTGCTGTCCGGCCATTTGAGCGACCGGCTGGGGCGCGGCCCGGTGCTGGCCGCCTGGAGCCTGCTGCTGGTGCTCAGTTACGGGCTGATGATGGCGCTGCTGCCGGCCATGCCCGGCGCCCTATACGGCCTTTATGCCCTGGCGGGGCTGGGGGTGGGCATTACCGGGGTGATCCCGGCGGTGGCGGTCAGCGCCTTTCCCGCCGAGGTGCGCTTTACCGGCCTGTCCTTTTCCTACAACCTGGCCTACGCCATTTTCGGCGGCTTTACCCCTATCCTGGTGTCGCTGCTGGTGGCCTGGCACTCCTTGGCGCCGGTGGGCTACCTGGGGGCCCTGGCGGTACTGGGGGTGGCAATGGGCCTGGCCCTTGGGCGGGGCAGAAGCAGCTGAGCTACCCTTAGGCTGAAGTTGCTGCCGGGAGTAAGGATATGACGGTTGCCAGCATCATGGCCGCACGGCCGGTTTCGGTGTCCATGGACGCCAGCCTGGCCCAAGTGCGCACCCTGTTTGATACCCACCCCTTCTACCATCTGCCGGTGCTGGACGGTGCCGGCTGTGTCGTTGGCCTGATGAGCCGGACCGACTACCTGGCCAACCTCAGCCCCTTCCTCAATACCCCGGCCGAGCGCAGCCTGGACCGAGACATCATGCTAAGGCCGGTGCACCAGTTTATGAGCCGCCAGGTGCCGCTGCTCAGGCCAGAACAACCCCTGCTGGAGGCGGCCCAGGTGATACTGGCCCACCATTTCAGCTGCCTGCCGGTGGTGGACTCGGAGCAGCGCCTGCTGGGGGTGTTGTCGTGGAAGGATCTGTTGCGGTTTGGCCTGAACCGGCCCCGGGCGCCGGCGAAGGCAGAGGCTGGCTGACCACCCTGTTGCGCCCCTGGTGTTTGGCCTGGTAGAGGACCTTGTCGGCCCGCCTGGACAAGGCGGCCAGGTCGTCCCCGTCCTCCCCCTGCGCCACCCCGAAAGACGCCGACACGCTGATGGCCATGTTGTTGAACCAGACCGGCTCGGCGCGCAGGGCCCTGCGCAGGGTTTCTGCCAGGGCCCGGGCCTGGGCCAGGGCGGTGCCGGGCAGGAAGATCACAAACTCCTCGCCGCCGAAACGGCCGAAGATATCCCCCTGCCTGATCCGGGCCGTGACCACCTGGGCCACTTCCATCAGCACCGCATCGCCACCGGCATGGCCATAGTTGTCGTTGATCTGCTTGAAGTTATCCAGGTCCATCATGATGCAGCTCAGGGGTGTGCCCTGGCGTTGGTGCTGGGCCAGGGCCTTGTTGGCAAAGGCCAGGGCGCAGCGGCGGTTGTAGATGCCGGTCAGGGCGTCCTGGGTGGCCAGTTGCCGCAGCTTGACGGTGGTGCGCTCGGCGCAGATCAGGAAAAAGCCCACCGTCAGCAGGGGCGGGGCCAATACCAGCACGAAGGTGGTGAGGGTCAGGGCCGGTGACTGGGTGGGCAGGGTTTTGTAGCCGTAGTCGCCAGCCAACCAGCCCAGCACCAACCGGGTAATGCTGACCAGGATGATGGACAGGAACAGCAGGGTCATCACCCCCACATGGGCCGAGGGGCGCTTGCGCCAGCCTTGCAGGCAATAGCTGAAGGCCAGGGTCCACACCACCACGGTCAGGGCCATCAGGATCAGGATACGGTAGCTGGAGGTGCCCAGCACCAGTTCGGTGTAGTAGAGCAGGGCGGTGCTCAGCACTATGGAGCCCAGCATCAGCCCCAGGTGTTGGCGCTGCTTGAACAGGCTGGCCAAGGCCAGGGCATAACCGCAATAGGCGCTGGCAAACAGCAGGTTGCCAACAACCAGGGACCAGGCCAGGGGCAGTGTGCCCCGGGTGGAAAAGAGGCCGTAGGCGGCCCCCATCAGCAGGTTGGCGCCGGCCCAGATCCGCATCTCCTTGCGGTATTGCTCGTCCCTTTGCAGGCTGGCGATCAGCATCCACAATCCCTTGACGCCCAACAGGGCGCTAAGGGCGACCAGGGATGTGACGAGGTCGATATGCATAAGTGAATGTCTTGCAACCATTTTCCTCAGTGTAACTGCTATTGGCGCCAGGGAAAGCCGGCCTTGGCCAGAGGGCAAAGCGATAAGCCTAATCGCCATTCTGTTATTGATAATTATTATCATCTAAGGCTAGGCTGTGATCATCCCCTGCTGTTGGAGTTGATGATGGACAAGGCCTTGCCCCAAGGCACAATGAGCCCCGGCCAGCGAAGGCTGCGCCTGTCGCTGCTGGGCCCGGCCTTTATCGCCGCCATCGGCTACATAGATCCGGGTAATTTCGCCACCAATATCCAGTCCGGTGCCCAGTTCGGCTACAGCCTGCTGTGGGTGCTGCTATGGGCCAACCTGATGGCGATGCTGGTGCAATGGTTGTCGGCCAAATTGGGGGTGGTGACCGGCAAAAACCTGGCCGAGCACCTGCGGGACCGGCTGCCCCACAAAGCCCTGGTGTGGCTGTATTGGTTGCAAGCCGAGGTAATTGCCATGGCCACCGACCTGGCCGAGTTCGTCGGCGCCGCCATCGGCTTTAAGATCCTCTTGGGGGTCAGCCTGCTGGAAGGGGCCCTTATCACCGGTGCCCTGACCTGGGCCATGCTGATGCTCCAGGGGCGGGGCCAGCCGCTGCTGGAAAGGGTGATAGGGGCCTTGCTGCTGCTGGTGGCGGCGGCCTTTATTGTCGAGCTGTTTTTGTCCAAACCAGCCCCGGGGCCGCTGCTGGAAGGGGTGCTTATCCCGGGCCTTGCCAACAGCGACGCCCTCTACCTGGCGGCGGGGCTGCTGGGGGCCACCGTTATGCCCCATGTCATCTACCTGCACTCGGCCCTGACCCAGCACCGCTACGGTAAAAACGTGGCCCAGAGCCTTAAGGCCACCCGTTGGGACGTGGCGGTGGCCATGACGGTGGCGGGCTTTGTCAACCTGGCCATGGTGGCGGTGGCGGCGGCTACTTTCCATAGTGGCGGCCAGGCCCAGGTGGCGGAGATTGAAGAGGCCCACCAGATGCTGGTGCCACTGCTGGGTCAGGGGGCGGCCACCCTCTTTGCCCTTAGCCTGATCGCCGCCGGGCTGTCGTCCACCGTGGTGGGCACCCTGGCCGGGCAGGTGGTGATGCAGGGCTTTTTGCACATTTCCCTGCCCCTGTGGCTAAGGCGCCTGGTGACCATGCTGCCGGCCCTGGCGGTGATTGCCCTGGGCTGGGACCCAACCCGCATCCTGGTGGCAAGCCAGGTGGTGCTGAGCTTCGGTATCGCCCTGGCGCTGGTGCCGCTGCTGCGCCTGACCAACGACAAGGCCCTGATGGGGCCCTGGGTCAACAAACCTCTGACCCGGGCCCTGGGCTGGCTGAGCGTGCTGGTGGTGGTGGGGCTGAACGGTTACCTGTTGCTGCACCTTGGTCTTATTGGCGAAGGTTAGGGGCGCTCAGGCTCCGGTCCCCGTCCGCCGGCGGCGTCCATTGATAGATCCAGGTTTCACTGAGGGCCTTACTGCCCTTGGCTAGGTAAAGACGCAGATCGATAGGTGCCTGCCCTGCCGGCGGCACCAGGTCGAAGCGGGCCCGGTAGCCGTCGTGGCCGGCAATGGGCCTGACCGACACCAGCTCCACCTTGCCGGCCGAGGCGCTGACCCTGGCCTCAAGGCCCGGGTCCTGGCCCAGCATCTTGAAGACATCCCCTTTGAAATCCACCACGAAGCGGTGGCTGTAATGCTGGCGCTGCTGGCCCACCACGCCGCCCATGCCGCTGCGGGTGGCGCTGACCGTGGCCAGGGGTGGCCGCACCGGCCCCTGGTTGCCCCAGTAAAGGTTGTAGCTGTAAAGCAGTTCCTGGCCGGGCTGCACCGGTTTGGCCGGCTGCCAGAAGGCGACGATGTTGTCGAAGGTCTCATCCTGGGTGGGGATCTCGGTGAGGGCCACGGCCCCCTTGCCCCAATCCCCCAGGGGTTCGACCCAGAGGCTGGGGCGTTTGTCGTAGAAGACGCCGTCGTCCTGGTAATGGTCAAAGTTGCGGTCCCGTTGCATCAGGCCAAAGCCCTTGGGGGATTGGTCCAGGAAACTGTTGAAGCGCAGGCTGGCGGGGTTGGCCAGGGGCCGCCACAGCCACTCGCCGTTACCGCGCCACAGGGCCAGGCCGTCGGAGTCGTGGATCTCCGGGCGCCAGTCCCAACCGGCGCGCCTGTCGTTTTCTCCCACCTGGTACATGCTGGTCAAAGGCGCTATGCCCAGGCGTTCTATGGCCTTGCGGGGATAGAGGGCGGCATCCACCCGCATCAGGGTGGGCTCTCCCGGGGTGATGACGAAGTGGTAGGCGCCGCTGATGCTGGGGGAGTCGAGCAGGGCGTAGAGTTCGGCGCTGTCGTCCTGGCCCTGGGGCCTGACCAGGTAAAAGCGGGTAAAGCGGGGAAACTCTTCCGGGCGGGGCAGGGCGGTGTCTACCGCCAGGCCCCTGGCCGACAGGCCGTACTGCATGCTCGAGCCCACCGCCCGAAAATAACTGGCGCCAAGGAAGGACACCAGATCCCGCTGCCAGTCGGTCTGGCCGTGCAGGCGAAAGCCGGCAAAGCCCAGGTCGGCGGGCAGCTTTTTACCGTTCAGGCCGGACTTGCCGTAGTCAAAGAAGCGGCTGTTGTAGGAAATCTCTTTGGCGCTGCCGTCCACCACTTCAAAGAGCCGCACCGGGGTGCGGGCATACATGCCCAGGTGGAAAAACTCGGCGCGAAAGTGGCTGGGCAGGTCCTGCCACAGGGCCGCCCTGTGTTTGAAGCTGATGGCCTGGTGTTGGTCCCAGTCCAGTTTGGCCAGGGCCTTGGGCAGGGTGTTTGCAGGGGCCTGGTAGTCCTGGCCGGCCAGGGCGCGGGCCTGGCCCTTGAGCTGGGCAAAACTGAAGGGGTCGGCAAGGGCCCCGGCGCTAAGCAGGGGGGCGGCCAGTGCCAGGGCGGGCAACAAGGACTTCATAAGGGCTCCTTAACAACGACTGCGCCGGTCACTATGGCGCTGGACCCATGGCCCCAGCCTGAATGCCCCAAGAAAAAGCCCTGCGATACAGGGCTTTGTAATTTAGTGCTGTTGGTCCTGGTCCCGGGCCGCCTTGAACTCGGAACCGGGGTACCACTTGGGCCAGTCGCGGCTGTTGGCCAGCTTGTCGGCAATGCCGAAGATCAGCTGCAAGTCGGCCTCGGTGCCGCTCAGGTCCCAGCTGTCGGAATACTCGTCGCTGGGCTTGTGGTAGCGGTGGGCGATGTAATCCGGGCTGTTGGCACCCAGGCTCATAAAGAGCAGGCCGGGTACGCCCTTGTGGGCCAGGGCGAAGTGGTCGGAACGGAAGTAGTAGCCGTCCTGGGGTTTGGGATCGTCCTTGATGCCGCGCTGCTGGGCCTTGGCGCCTTCGGTCAGGTATTGCTCCAGGCTGTTTTGGCCACGGCCAAACAGCAGGGCGTAGTCCACTTTGCCGGAGACGTTCATGCCGTCCATGTTCAGCAGGGCCACCATCTGGCGGGTGGGCACAGGGGGCGCGGCGGCAAAGGCCTTGGCACCCAGCAGGCCCTGTTCCTCGCCGGTGAAGGCAACAAACAGCACCGAACGCTCGGGGCGGTGCGCCTTGAAGGCCTGGGCCAGGCTTATAAGCGCAGCGGCGCCGGTGGCGTTGTCCACGGCGCCGTTGAAGATCTGGTCGCCTTCCAGGTTGGGGTTACGGCCCAAGTGGTCCCAATGGGCGGAAACCACCAGGTACTCGTCCGGGTACTTGCTGCCCTTGATAAGGCCCACCACGTTGTGGGAGGTGGCCTTCTTGAGGGTGTTGTTGACCTTGAGGTTGGCTTTGAGACCCAGGTCCACCGCCTTGAAGCCCGGCTTGGCGGCAGCGGCCTTGAGGCGGGCGTAATCCTGGCCGGCGGCCTTGAGGATCTGCTCGGCGCTGGCCTTTTGCAGCCAGCCCATGACGTCCAGCTCATGGGCGTTGTCGGTGTCGTCCACCAGGGTGAAACGCTCACCCACGGCGCCGGACTCCACTACGCCCCAGGGGTAGGCGGCAGGCGCCGTTTCATGGACGATAAGGGCACCGGCCGCCCCTTGGCGGATGGCCTCTTCGTATTTGTAGGTCCAGCGGCCGTAGTAGGTCATGGTGTTGCCGCGAAAGACCTTGGGGTCCTGGGTGGCAAAGCCCGGGTCGTTGACCAGCACGATCACCGTTTTGCCTTTGACGTCGACCCCGGCGTAGTCGTCCCAGCCCGCCTCGGGGGCGTGGATGCCGTAACCCACAAACACCAGCTCCGAGTCTTTAAGGGCGGTCTGGGGGGCAAATTTCTGGGTGCGGGCCACAAACTCGCTGCCCGGCTTGAACGCCATGTCGCCGATGCGCAGCGTCATGTCCTGGTTGGCGGTAATGGAACCCATCTCCACCGGCTGGAAATACTGGCCGTTATAGCCGGCGCTAAGGCCCGCTTTGGCAAATTCGGCCTTGAGGTAGTTGATGGTCTTGGTTTCGCCGGCGCTGAGCGGGGCCCGGCCTTCGAAGTCGTCGCTGGCCAGGGTCTTGACCGCTTGGCGGTAAGCGTCCATGTCCAGGGTGGGTTTGGCGGCCAGGGCGCCGGCACTGAAGCCGGCCAGCAGCAGGGCGGCAAGAGTCTTGTTATGCATGATCCCTCCTTCAAATGGGGTCTTGGCATTGGAGCAGATCCGCCGCCATAAAAAAACCGCGCTTGCGCGCGGTAAATTGGCGGTTGGGCCCTTATACGGCCAGGGCCAGTGGATCGGGGCCGTCCTGGCGCCAGTTGACCAGATCCAGCTTCTGGTCGGTGGCAAAGAGGGGCTGGCCGGCCAAATGGTTGATGATGCTGGCCGAACGCCAGCACATCAGGCTCATTTGCGGCTCGGCAATGCCGTGGCTAAAGCGCCCGGCGTTGACCGCGTAGATGCGGTTGGTCTCGGGGCCGGTCCAGCGGGCTTGGAAGTGGCGGTCCAGGCTCAGCTGGCCCTGGGCGTCCAGCACCAGTTTGTGCTGCAAGGGCGCCAGGTAAGCGGGCAGGGCCTGGTTAAAGCCGGTGGCGAGGATCACCAGATCTGCCTCCAGCTCTTCGGTCTTGCCGTCCAGTTGGTTTTCCAGCACCAAGCGGTAGCCCTGGCCCTGGTGCATGGCCTGCAAGTGGCGCCCTGGGCGCAGGCTCAAGGGCGGCAACTGGCCCAGAACCTTGCCCTCGTAGAGTTTCTGGTAGAGGGCCTTGAGGCTGTCCGGGGAAATGCCGTCGGAGGCCAGCTTCTGGTCCGCCAGGGTGCGGGCCTTGGTGGCGTCCGGCAGGTCGAAAAAGGCCGCCATGTATTGCGGGGTGAACACCTCGTTGGCGAAGGGGGTTTCGTCCAGGGGCGCGAAATTGCTGCGCCGAGACACCCAGTGCAGGGCCTTGGCCTGGCCCCAGTGGCCGTCCAGCAGCGCCTCGAACACCTCGGCCCCGGACTGGCCGCCCCCCAGCACCACCACCCTTTTACCCCGCACATCCAACTGGCGCCGGGCTATGCCGATGGCGTGAAAGCAGTTGTCCCCCAAAAACGGCTGGCAGCAGGGGGGAATATGGGGAGGCTTGCCGGTGCCAAGGCAGATATGGCGGGCCGCCACCGGCGGGCCCCCCGCTTTGAAGTGCAGCTGGAAATGGCGGCCGTCAAAATCCAGGGCCGCCAGTTCCTGGCCAAAATGCAGGTTGTCCAGCTGCCCGGCCACCCAGGCCAGGTACTGGCCGTATTCGGCGCGGCTGATAGCCGGCAGCTCGGCGGCCAGGAACTGGTAGAAGCGCCCATGGCTGACCAGGAACTGCAGGAAGCTGTAGGGGCTTTGGGGCGCCACCCCGGTGACCAGATCCTTGAGGAAAGAGGTCTGCAACCTGACTCCGGGCAGCAGCATGCCGGGGTGCCAATCGAACTGGGGCTTGGCGTCGAAAAAGGCGCTGTTGATGCCGGGCTGGCGGTGGCTGGCCAGCAGGGCGGCAATGCTCAGGTTAAAGGGGCCAACACCGATGCCGGCCAGGTCCAGGGGGGCTGTCATGACTGTTCTCCATGTAAAAGGGGGTTGGCAAGGGGGTGGCCGAGGGCCGGCAAGGGCCGCTCGGCGCTGTCGTCGTAGCCGAGGCGGTAGCGCACCTTGTTCAGGCACACCCGCAGCAGCTCGGGGGTAAAGAGGTCGAAGGCGGCAAAGGCCGGTGCCAGGGCCGGTTGCCTGGCTTGGTAGCGGCGCAGGGCCTGGGCCAGCAGGGCATAGAACTGGCGCTCATCCAGGCCCAGATCCTGCTCAAAAAGGGGCGAGATAAAGCGCAAGGTGGTGACCAGGTGGCCGGTGACCAGGTCGTGAATAAGGTAATGGGCCGGCAGCTTGGTCAGCACCTGGCTTACTGCCGGGTCCAGCCCTGCCGCTTTGGCCTTGGGTTCTTCCCAGAGCCGCAGGTCGCCGTGAAAGTCCTTGATGGCGGCGGCCACCGGCCTATGGTTGTCCAGCACCAGGGCAATGTTCTGGCCATGGGCCACCAGCCCCACCCCGTAACGGCACATCAGGTGGTAAAGGGGCACCACAGTGACCTCGAACAGGGCCGTCAGCCAGTCCTGGGGGCTGAGCCCGGAGCGGCGCACATGCTCGGCCACCAGGCTTTGGCCGCTGGTGTCCTTGTGCATCAGGCTGGCCATCAACCGGCTTTGCTGGCCGGGTTTGAGGCGCGCTTCCAGGCTGTCGCGCCAGACCGCCCCCAGCATCTCCTGGTAGCGATAGGGGCTGCCCTTGACCTGGCGCTGCCAGGGGTGGGGCACATGAATACCGGCCAGCTCCCGCTGCACCAACAGGTGTTTGAGTTCGCTGTCGTGCCAGGTTATCTGTGCCAGCCAATCCGACAGGGCCGGGCCCACCCCTATGTATTGGCCCGGTATGCCCCGGTAGCAGGAGGTATTGAGCACCGTCAGGGGCAGCTTGAGGTCATAGTCCCCCGGGCCGCTCAAGGTGCGCACCGACAGCTGGGCCCGGTAGCGGGCGGCCATGGGGCCAAGGTCCACCAGGGCGCCACTGGCCAGCAACTCGGCATATTGCAGGGCAATGTGCTGTTGCCATTGCCAGGGATGCACCGGCAGCAGCCAGTACTGGCTTTGCCAATCCGCCCCCAAGCGCTGGCTAATGGTCGCCCATTCGTTGTCCCCAAGGGCCTGGCGCCAAAGGGCAGGCCAGGGCTGGCCGGCGCTGATGCCGGCCTGGGCGCAGTCCTTACTTATGGCCAGCCAACGCAGGGCAAAATCCTGGTCCCCCTCAGGGCTGTATTGGGCCAAGGCCTCCTGGCCCCAACCGACCCGGCCCTTGCTGGCGAGGATCTTGGGGTGGCCTGCCAGCAGCCCTTGAATGGCTACCCCGTCCAGCTCGGCCAGGCGGCGCACCGGCCAGTCACGTTGCCGGGCCAGGGTGTTAGCGTCGCTGTAGAGGGTGTTTTGCAGCTCGGCCAGCAGGTTGCCAAGGGTGATGTCGCTCAGCGCCAGCTCGGCCTGGGCGTCCAGCAGCCACTGTTGGGGGCTGGCGGCGCTCTTGCCGCCACGGGTGATGCTGGCCGGGTCTATCAGCAGAAAATCCCAGGGGCTTTGGCGGGCGCTAAAGCGGTAGCAGTGGCCGCTTTGCAGCCTTATCTGAAACTGGCCCTGGCCCAAAGGTTCGGCGACCAGGCTGCCTTCAAAACAGGACTCGGCCAGGGCCTTGGCCAGCAGCTGGCGGCCAGCCTCCAATAGGTGGCTCATAGCCGGGTCTCCAGGAAAAAGCTTTCCCTGTCGCAGCTCAACAGGGCGGCGCGCTTGTGGGGGAAGTCAAACTCGTGGCGCTTTTGCCAACTGGTCCATTGCAGGTATTTGAGCATGGCGGTGTTGTCGGCCCTGGGCTCGCCAAACAGGGTCTGGCAGCGCGGCTCGCGCAGGAACAGAAAATGGCTCAGGCCATTGAGCCAGGCCTGGGTGTTGTCCCGGCCCAGGAAGTCCAGTTCCCCTACCAGGCAGTGAAAACCCTGGTCGAAAAGGCCGGCGTCACAATAAGGCCCCAGCCGGTCTTCCCGCACCCAGTAGCATTCGAAGTAGCCAAAGGGGACGCCGTCAAAGCAGCCGATAAGGGGGGTGCAATGGGGATCGGCCAGGCGCTCGGCCAGGTATTGGTCCAGGGCGTCACGGCCAAAAGGGTACTCCCAGAAGGCCGCCACCCTGGGGTCGTTTTGCCAGCGGTGAAAGCGCTCACCGTCCTCATTGATATCCACCAGGCGCAGGGTCAGCTGCCGCTCCAGGCTTGGGATAAAGCGCTGGTAGAGCACCCCTGTAGGGTCCCGGGGGCGCAGGGGGTGGCGGATGCCACCGGTCTGGGTCAGCTGCTGTGGCGCCAGGGGCAGCAGCGTCTCGGCCAGCCAGGGCTCGCGCCACTGGTAAAAGGTGCTGCGGTGCAACAGGGCACCTTGGGGGTGGGGCTGCCACAGTTGGTGGGCCGGCAGGCTGGCGGTCTCTGCGGCCAGGGTCAGGGCGTCGATGTCCTGGCGGGCAAAGAGTTGGTCGAGCTCGGTGGCGCCCAGGGGGGCGCTCAGGTGTAGGGTCTTGGTCATAGGGCGATCAGGGGGTTGTCCATGGGGTGATAGAGGGCCAGGGGGTCGGCCATGGTGTTTTCATTGATGCCCTGCAAGGCGCAGCGGAAATTGCCCTTGGCCCAGAGCTCTGGGCTGGTCAGCAAGTAGTCCAGCACCTGGGGATCGCTGAGGTTGCGCAGTTTCAGGCGTTTCAAGAAGGCTTTGAGCTGCCACAGGTAGTCGTCTTCGGCGCCAAGGCCGCTGCCGGCCAGGCTGGAAATGACGTTGAAGGTGGCGTTGATGATCAGGTAGTAGCTGAACAGCTTGGTGCCCATTTGGTCGGCCAGCAGGTTCTGGCTGGCCTCGGCAAAGCCGGGCTGCAGGTGGCCATAGCGGGTCTGGGCCAAGCCGGTAAAGCCGGTGCCCTGGCAATCGCGGAACCAGGCCTTGGCCGGCAGCCCTTGATCCAGGGCCAGCACGATGTTCTGTTGGTGGGCACCGAACAGCAGGCCGTGTTCGGCCTGGGCGTAAAGCAGGGGCTCCACCGCTTTTTCCAGAAAGAGGGCGAACCACAGCAGTGCCTGGTTTTGGGGATCGACCTGCTGATAGAGGCGCTGGGCCAGGCGCGACAGGCCCTTGTCCGGGTCGTCCTGCAACAGGGTGGCCAGCACTTCCACCTGCTGGGCGCCTTGGCCGCGAAAGGGGTTGTCCCGCCACAGCACCATGGTTTGCGGCAGCAACTGGCCCTGGTCATCCAGGATGCCAAGGCCCAAAGGTTCGCGCAGCAGGGCAAAGTCCGGGTAACGGCGCTCAAGGTCGGCAAGGGGGCCGGCGGCCAGCACCTCGCAAAGGGTCGCGCCCCTGGCAAACTCGGCCGGTTGCAGGTGGCGAAGGGAATTGGTGAGGCGCACCGACAGGGAAAACTTCAGCATCCAGGGATGCTTGGGGTGCCAGATGGCCCGCACCGAAGAGGTGGCCCGCCATTGGCCGTCGTCTTCCCCCAGATAGATCAGGTCGCCCTTGGCCAGCAGCGGTGCCAGAGCAGGGTCTTGCTGCCAAAGGCGGTGTTGGAAGGGGTGGCAGGGAAGCAGGCTGTAGCCCTGCTGGGCGGTAACAGGGGGGGCCAATTCTGCCAGCAGCCGGTCCCGGTCTATACCGGCCGGGGCACTCTGGTGCAGCCGTTCTTGGCGCACCTGGTACCAGCACAGGGGGAAGGATTGGCCCCCTTCCGGGCTATAGCGGGCGTTGTCTGTTTCGCTAAAACCGTCCCTGGCCTTGGGGCAGGGGTGGATGGAGTGGCCCACCACCAGCGCCGACTCTGCGCCGATAAAATCCAGGTCCCGGGTGAAGATCCCCTTGTCTTTGGCCGCCTCCAGGCTATGGCGAAGCTGGGCCGTGCTCTGGCCGACCCGGGCAAAAAAAGCGTCCGAGCGAGGGGCATCGGTCAGGGCGCGCAGTTCGGGGTGGTCAAGGAGCCAGGCCAGGGCCTGGTCGAAGGACACCGCCTTGTCATCCAGCTGTAAGGGATAACCGATAAGGTGGCGGCCGCTTTGGGAGAAGTGCCGACAAGGCAGGCAAAGGCGGCTGGCGCCCTGGCGGATAACAAATTGGGGCTCGGGGGCCCTGATCAGGGTCCAATGTGGCCATTCCCTCAGTAGGGCATTGAAAAAGCAACTGGCGGCGGCCTGTTGGTATGCAGTCATTGCAGCTGGGCTCCCTGTGATTTTGTGATAGCCTATTGCCATTGAGAGTGATTATCAATTGCGAATGGTTATCGTTTTATGACGGGAATGCCTAGCAAGGCTAAGCAGGAACGCTGGCAGCCCGCGTCGGCCGTGCTGTTGACCGGCCTGGCGCAATCGGCGCTGCTAAGCTGCCTGCCCTGGCTGATGGACCGCAGTGGCCTGGGAGCGACGGCCTGGTCCTGGCTGCTGGGGGGGAGCCTGTGGGGCATGATGTTGATGGCCCCCCTTTGGGGAAAGTGGCTGGACCGCCGTGGCGCCGCCTTGGGACTGTGGCTGAGTTTCAGCGGTTTTACCCTGGCTTTGGCCTTATTGCTGCTGGCCCTGGGCATGGTGCCCGGCAGCCTGGCCATGGTGGGGTTATTGCTGGTGTCGCGGCTGGTGCACAGCCTCTTTATGGCGGGGGTGTTCCCCAGTGCCCAGTACCTGCAGTTGCAAGGGCTGGCGCCGGAACGTTGGCGCGGCGCCCTGGCGCGGTTGTCGGCCCTTAGCCAACTGGGCAGGTTGTTGGGGCCTGCTTTGGTGGCGGCTTTTGCCTGGTGGTGGCCGCCTTTGGCCCTGCTGCTGGTGCTGCTGGCCTCAATGCTGCTGGCCGCCGCCCTTTGGCGCCGACAGCGCCTGCAAAGTAAGGGGACGGACGCCAAGGAGAGTGCGGCGCCCTGGGCCCCGGCCTTGCCCCTTTATCTGTTGGCGCTGGTGATCACCACCGCCCTTGGCCAGGTGCAGTTCTTGCTCGGGCCCCTGTTACAACAGGGCCTGGGGTTAAGCCCAGAAGGGGCGTCCAGCCTGATGGGGGCCTACCTGGCCCTGGCCGCCCTGGTGGCGGCCCTGGTGGGGTTGGGTTTGGTGCCAAGGCTTGGCAGTAGCGGCCAGCTGGCCCTGGGGGTGCTGTGCCTGAGCCTGGGGGGCGCCTGGCTTGGCTGGAGCAGTCCACAACAAGGCTTTTGGGGACCTTTGGCGCTGCTGTCGGCCGGGCTGGCGCTGACCAGCCCCTGGTATGGGGTTAAATTGCGTGAACGCTGGCCCAGGGCTCAGGGCCGGGTGGCGGGCAGGCTGTCGAGCCTGCATACCCTGGGCTATGGCCTGGGTATGGTCAGTGGCGGTTGGTTGCTGCAAAAGACGCCGCAAACCCCCTTGCTGGGGCTGGCATTGCTGGGGCCGCTGCTGCTGGCGCTGTTGGCCTGGCAGGCCTGGTTGGATAAAAAAAGCCGCGCTTGAGCGCGGCTTTTTTGACTCCGGACCTGTTACTCGAACATGGCGGAGATGGACTCTTCGTTGGAGACCCGGCGAATGGCTTCGGCCAGCATGCCTGACAGGGTCAGCTGGGTTACCTTGCCACAGGCCTTCATCTCGGCGGACAGGGGCACGGTGTCGGTGACGATGACCTGGTCAATCACGGAGCTGGTGATGTTCTGGGGGGCGGAGCCGGAGAACACCGGGTGGGTGGCGTAGGCGAAGACGCTGCGGGCACCGTGGTTTTTCAGGGCTTCAGCGGCTTTGCACAGGGTGCCGCCGGTGTCGATCATGTCGTCGACGATGATGCAGTCGCGGCCTTGTACGTCACCGATGATGTTCATCACCTGGGCTTCGTTGGCGCGGGGACGACGCTTGTCGATGATGGCCAGATCGGTGTCGTTGAGCAGCTTGGCCACGGCGCGGGCGCGGACCACACCGCCGATGTCGGGGCTGACCACAACGGGTTTTTCGAAGTTTTGGGCCTTCATGTGCTCAAGCAGTACCGGGGTACCGAAGACGTTGTCCACCGGGACATCGAAGAAGCCCTGGATCTGCTCGGCGTGCAAATCAACGGTCAGAACACGGTCCACACCGACGTTGGACAGGAAGTCGGCCACCACTTTAGCGGTGATCGGCACCCGGGCGGAACGCACGCGGCGGTCCTGGCGGGCATAGCCGAAGTAGGGGATAACGGCGGTGATGCGGCCGGCAGAGGCGCGGCGCAGGGCGTCGACCATCACCACCAGTTCCATCAGGTTGTCGTTGGTGGGGGCGCAGGTGGATTGGATGATAAACACATCCAGGCCACGGACGTGGTCGTTGATTTGAACGCTGATCTCGCCGTCGCTAAAGCGGGCGACGTCGGCATCGCCGAGGGGGATATAGAGGCGTTCGGCGATCTTTTTCGCCAGTTCGGGGGTGGCGTTACCAGCGAAAAGCTTGATGTCAGGCACGGTAAAGACCTCAGGGGCATTGTGTGTTCAGTTTTGACCGGAAAGACCGGCCCTGCAAATCAGGCGCAGACTGCAAGCCGCTCATGGAGAGGTGAGCGGTTCACACCCTTGGCGACAAAGCCCTGCCACTGGGGCGGCAGCAGAGCTTGGGCGGCTACGGCGGCGACTTGTGAGTCGAACTGCGCAAAAACGCAGCAGCCGGTCCCCGTCATTCTTGCCGGCGCGTATTCTAGCAACCACGAAAAAACCTTTTCAATAACGGGGTAGTGCTTAAAAACCGTCGGCTCGCAATCGTTTGCCCATTCTGAGGGCTGGATCGCGGTGATCGGGCGTACCGGGGTATCCCTTTTTAAATCAGGTGACTGGAACACCAGGCCAGTGTTGACCGAGGCTGGCGGCACTACCACCAGGTACCAGGGCTGGGCCGGGTCGGCGTCAGTGAAAATTTCCCCCACCCCTTCGGCGTAGGCGGCCTTGCCCCGTACAAAAATCGGGACATCCGCCCCCAGGGTTAATCCCCACCGGGCCAGGGTGTCCAGATCCACCTCGGTGCCCCAGAGCCGGTTAAGGCCCACCAGGGTGGTGGCGGCGTTGGATGAACCGCCCCCCAGGCCGCCGCCCATGGGCAGGCGCTTGTCGATGCGGATATCGGCCCCCTGGCTGCAACCGGTCTTTTGCTGCAACAGCCTGGCGGCCTTGACGATCAGGTTGTCCTCGGGGGGCACACCTGCAAAGTCGGTAAGCAATTGGATTTGGCCGTCGCTGCGGGGGGAGAAATGCAATTCGTCACCGAAGTCGACGAATTGGAACAGGGTCTGGAGATCGTGGTAGCCATTGGGGCGGCGGCCCGTAATGAACAGGAACAGGTTCAGTTTGGCCGGGGCCGGCAGGCTTAAAGTGGTTGCCATTGGTGGATTTGCAGTTTGATCTTGATGTTGTCTTTGGTCATGTCCATGACTTCGGGGAGGTAGCGGCCCCCTTCGCGGGTCCAGCGGCTGTATTTGATGGTCCAGCCTTCGCTCTGCAGCACCTGGATGCGGCCCAAGGGGTCCCGTTCCATCACCAGGCCCCGCTCGCCGCTCTGGCCCTTGAGCCAATGGGGGAAGTCGTCTACCGGCAGGCCCCAGCCGGTCAATTGGAATAACAGATACTGGGCATCGGTATCTTCGAAGGTACCCTGGTCATTGGTCAGGCTCACCTTGCCTGGGTGCCCTTCCATGGCAAGCACCTGGGTGCCCAAAAAGCTGGTCAATTGCAACTTGAAGTCGGCTGCCTTTTGCTGCCAATAGAGGTTGGCAGAGTCCCGGCTGTCGGGGCCCAGCACCGCCACCTTGCCGCGCACGGCGTAGCGTTCCAGGGGCTGGTTGGGTGCCGGCCATTGGCCTTCGGGGTGGCTGACACAGGCGCTGAGCCAAAGGGTCGCCAGGAGCAGGAGCAATGTCTTTTTCATAGGCGGCCAGTATAGCGGGGCTTGCCCCCCGGTTTCCATGCCCGCACAATTTTCAGTAGAATTGCCTCGCCCATTGTTTGAGACCCGCCGCTCCATGACCTTGCTGGCTATTGGCCTGAACCATAAAACCGCCCCTGTGGCGCTGCGTGAGAAAGTCGCCTTCGGGCCCGACAGCCTGCCGCGTGCCTTGGCGGAATTGCCGGGGTTGCCGGGCACCAGCGAAGCCGTGGTGCTGTCCACCTGCAACCGTACCGAGATCTACTGCCAGAGCGATGACAGCGAGGTGGTCCGCAAGTGGCTGGCCAACTTCCATGCCTTGCCCGATGCCGAACTGAGCCCCCATCTCTATATCCACCAGGGCGATGACGCCATCAGCCATCTGTTGCGGGTGGCCTGCGGCCTCGACTCCATGGTGCTGGGGGAGCCGCAGATCCTTGGCCAGCTCAAGCAGGCCTACAGCCAGGCCCGCCAGGCCGGCACCGTCAGCCAGCTGCTGGACAAGCTGTTCCAGCATGGCTTCAAGGTGGCCAAAGAGGTGCGCACCAAGACCGAGATCGGCGCCAGTGCCGTGTCGGTGGCCTTTGCTGCCGTGTCCCTGGCCAAGCACATATTCCCGGCCCTGGACGACACCCAGGTGCTGCTGATCGGCGCCGGCGAGACCATAGAGTTGGTGGCCACCCACCTCAAGGAGCAGGGGGTGGACAAGCTGATGGTGGCCAACCGCACCCTGGCCCGGGCCGAAGATCTGGCCACCAAGGTCAATGCCAGGGCCATGACCCTCGAAGCCCTGCCCGATAACCTCCACGAGGCCGATATCGTGATCGGTTCCACCGCCAGCCCCTTGCCCATCATCGGCAAGGGCATGGTTGAGAGGGCCCTGAAAAAGCGCCGCCACAAACCCATGTTCTTCGTGGACCTGGCGGTGCCAAGGGATATCGAAAGCGAAGTGGGTGAGCTCAACGACGCCTTTTTGTACAGCGTCGATGACCTGCAGCAGATCATCGACGAGAACCGCGCCAAGCGCGAAGCCGCCGCCCAGGACGCCGAAGTGATGGTGCTGGAGCAGGTGGCGGCCTTTATTAACTGGATCAAGAGCCTGTCGGCGGTGGACCATATCCGCGACTACCGTAACCAGGCTGACGCCATCCGCCAGGACCTGCTGCAAAAGGCCCAGGCCCAGTTGCAGGCCGGCGGCGATCCCACCCTTATCATGGAAAGGCTGGCCAGCCAGCTGACCAACAGATTGATCCACGCGCCGACCAAGGCCCTGTCCGAGGCCGGCAGCCAAGGTGATCTGCAACGGCTGGATGCCATTGCCGGCGTGCTCGGCCTGAGCGCAAGAGAGAAAGCATGAACCCATCGATACTGGCGAAACTGGAAAGCCTGCAAGAACGTTTCCAAGAAGTGCAGGCCCTGTTGTCCGACCCCGCCGTGATTGGCGATCAAAAGCGCTTCCAGGCCCTGTCCAAGGAATTTGGCCAACTCGAAGAAGTCACCGGCTGTTTTGGCCGCTACCAAGGGGCCCAGGCCGACCTTGAGGTGGCCCAGGAAATGCTGGCCGGCGACGACGCCGAGATGCGCGAACTGGCCCAGGAAGAGGTGGCCGGTGCCAAGGCCCAGATAGAAACCCTGGCCCAAGAGCTGCAAATTCTGCTGCTGCCCAAGGATCCCAACGACGAGCGCAATATCTACCTGGAGATCCGCGCCGGGGCCGGTGGCGATGAAGCCGCCATCTTCGCCGGCGACCTGTTTCGCATGTACAGCCGTTACTGCGAGGCCCGCCGCTGGCGGGTGGAAGTGGTGTCCGCCAACGAAGGGGAGCACGGCGGCTTCAAGGAAGTCATCGCCCTGGTCAGCGGCGACGGCGTCTATGGCCGCTTCAAGTTCGAGTCCGGCGGCCACCGGGTACAAAGGGTGCCCGCCACCGAATCCCAGGGCCGTATCCATACCTCTGCCTGCACCGTGGCCATACTGCCGGAAGTGCCCGAGGCCGAAGCGGTCAACATCAGCACCGCTGACCTGCGTATCGACACCTTCCGCGCCTCCGGTGCCGGTGGCCAGCACGTTAACCGTACTGACTCGGCGGTGCGCATCACCCACCTCCCCACCGGAGTGGTGGTGGAGTGCCAGGAAGAACGTTCCCAGCATAAAAACAAGGCTAAGGCCCTGTCGGTGCTGGCCTCCCGTATCCAGGCCATGGAAGACGAAAAGCGCCGCCTGTCTGAAGAAGCCACCCGCCGCTCTCTGGTGGGCTCCGGGGATCGCTCCGAGCGTATCCGCACCTACAACTATCCCCAGGGCAGGGTGACCGACCACCGTATCAACCTTACCCTCTATCGCCTGGACGAGGTGATGGAAGGGAGCCTGGACGCCCTGATTGACCCCATAGTTCAGGAACACCAGGCCGACCAACTGGCGGCCCTGGCCCAGGGCCAGGCATGACGTTGCTGGAGGCCCTCAAGTGGGGCAGGGCGGCCCTGGCCGGGGGCGAGTCCCCGGATATCGATGCCCAACTGCTGCTGATGCAGGCCGCCAAGGTCAGCCGTACCACCTTGCTGGCCTTTGGGGAAAGGCCCTTGGCGCCCCAGGCCCAGGCCCAGTTCGAAGGCTATATCGCCCGGCGCCAAAACGGCGAGCCGGTGGCCCATATCCTGGGGGAACAGGAATTTTACGGCCTGGCCCTGGAGGTCAACCCCCATACCCTGATCCCAAGGCCCGACACCGAAACCCTGGTGGACCTGGCCCTGGCCCTGCCAGAGGCGCCCCTGCGCTTTTTGGACCTGGGCACCGGTACCGGTGCCATTGCCATTGCCATCAGTCACCACAGGCCGGCCTGGCAAGGGGTGGCGGTGGACGCCATCGCCGAAGCGGCGGCCCTGGCCGGGCGCAACGTCCAGCGCCACCAGGCCAAGGTCGAGGTGTGCCAGGGCAGCTGGTTTATGCCGGTGCGGGGCCAGCGTTTTGGCCTTATCGTCTCCAATCCCCCCTATATCGATCCGGTGGACCCCCACCTTGGCCAGGGGGACGTTCGCTTTGAGCCCCTGTCGGCGCTGATCGCCGAAGAGGCGGGCCTGGCCGACCTTCGCTACCTGGTGGAGCAAGCCCCCGCTTACCTTGAAAGCCCCGGCTGGCTGATGCTCGAGCACGGCTACGACCAGGGGGCGGCGGTGCGCCAGCTGATGAGCGAACGGGGTTTTGAGCTGGTGCGCTCCGAGCGGGATCTGGGCGGCCAGGAGCGGGTGACCCTGGGCCAGTGGCAAGACAAGTAGCGGCCATTTGAGGTACAATGTCGCCTTATTTGCAGCTGAGTTAGTCCATCCATGGCCCTTCTGTACCCTGCTTTGAAACACCTGCACCTGCTGGCCATATTCGGCAGCCTGTTCCTGCTTAGCCTGCGGTTCATCATGGACCTGCGCGGCCGCGACTGGCGCCAGAAAAAGGTGCTGCGCATCCTGCCGCGCGCCTTTGACAGCCTGCTGCTGCTCACCGCCATCGGCCTTTGCGTGCTGCTGTCGAGCTATCCCTTCCAGAGCCCCTGGGTAACCGAGAAGCTGTTCGGCCTGTTGGCCTATGTGCTGTTGGGGGTCATAGCCCTGCAGCGCCACCGCAGCAAATTGATGCGTTTTTTCGCCCTGGGCGGGGCCTACGGCTGGGTGGTCTATAACGCCAAGCTGGCCATCAGCAAGATGCCCATGGTGTTCTGATGATGCTCTCTGCCGAGTTGCGATCCCGCCTCAGTGCCAGCTCTGCCAAGCCGGTACTGACCGCCCTGCACCTGGCCGCCGAACTGGCCCAGACCGACGTGCGTGCCTTCGAAGGGCCGCTGCTGGGTTGGCGTGACCAGTTGGGCCTACGCCTGGGGGGATTGCAAGGGCAGGAACGGCTGCAGGGGCTGCTGGATTTTTTCTACCAGGATCTGGCCTTTAGCAGTGAAAACAGCCACTACAGCAGCCAGGGTTGCCTGCTCACCTCGGTGATCCTTGAGCGCCGGGGCGGGGCGGCGGCCCTTGGCCTGCTGCTGCTCTATTTTGCCGAAGATCAGGCCATTCCCCTGGACGGCATCAATTTCCCCGGCCAGTTGGTACTGACCAGCCCCCTCAAGGCTGGTGCCTTTTTTGACCCCCTGGCGGGGCTTTGGCACCCCTTGAGCGACCTGGAGCTGTGGCTCAGGGGCGCCAAAGGCAACTGGCAACGGCTCAAAGACAAACACACCGAACCCCTGGACAACCAGGGCCTGCTGCTGAAGCTGCTGGGAGCCACCAAAGGCGCTCTGACCCGGGACGGGCGGCTGATGGAAGCGGTCAAGGTGACCCAAGCCATGGTGGAGCTGAGCCCGGATAATCCGTATCTTATCCGGGACCGAGGCTACCTGTTGGCGGAGCTCGACTGTGTTGCCCCCGCCCGCAAAGATCTCACCTATTTCGTGGAACATTGCCCGGACGATCCGGCCTGCCCTTTGCTGAGACAGAAAGTGGACGGCCTGGGCGCCGCCGATGCCACCCTACATTGACATAACGATAAAGAGAAAGGAGTAGTGAATGCAGACGCCGCTCTTGCAGAATGACGCGACGGTTCTGGGGCTATTGGCCATTTTGTTGGGTTTGGTGTTTTACACCAGCCATTCCAGCCATCCCTTCTGGAAAAAGTTCTATACCTTTGTCCCCTCCCTGCTGCTTTGCTATTTCCTGCCGTCACTGTTCAACAGTTTCGGCATCATAGACGGCGACCATTCCAACCTTTACTACGTGGCATCCCGTTACCTGTTGCCCGCCTGTCTGGTGCTGCTGTGCATGTCTATCGACTTCAAGGCCATACTGGGCCTGGGGCCCAAGGCAGTGGTGATGTTCCTGGTGGGTACCCTGGGCATAGTGCTGGGCGGGCCCTTTGCTATCGGCATCATGAGCATCTTCTCCCCCGAATCGGTGGGGGGCGGTGACGGCCCGGACGCGGTCTGGCGTGGCATGACCACCATTGCCGGGTCCTGGATCGGCGGCGGCGCCAACCAGGCGGCCATGAAGGAAGTCTACGGGGTCGGGGACGGCATCTTCTCGGTGATGGTGACGGTGGACGTTATCGTCGCCAACATCTGGATGGCGGTGCTGCTGTACATGGCCTCCAAGGCCGATATCATCGATGCGCGCACCGGCGCCGACACCCGGGGTATCCAGCTGCTGCGCAAGAAGGTGGAAGCCTTCCACGCCGAGCATTCGCGCATCCCCCATATGAAGGATCTGATGATGATAGTGGCGGTGGGCTTCGGTGCCACCGGCCTGTCGCACCTGGTGGCGGATATCACCACTCCCTGGATGGTCAAGCATGCCCCCTGGGGTGAGACCTACAGCCTCCATTCCCACTTCTTCTGGATGATTGTCACCGCCACCACCATAGGTCTTGGCCTGTCCTTCAGCCGTGCCCGCAAACTGGAAGGGGCAGGGGCCTCGAAAGTGGCGTCGGCCTTCCTCTATATACTGGTGGCCACCATAGGTATGAAGATGGATGTGCTGGCCATTGCCGACACCCCCATCTACTTTGTCATTGGTGGCATCTGGATGACGTTCCACGCCGCCCTGATGCTGATTGTCGCCCGCCTGATCAAGGCGCCGCTGTTCTATATGGCGGTGGGTTCCCAGGCCAACGTCGGCGGCGCCGCTTCGGCGCCGGTGGTGGCTTCGGCCTTCCACCCGTCACTGGCCCCGGTCGGGGTGTTGCTGGCGGTACTGGGTTATGCCCTGGGTACTTACATGGCCTGGCTCTGTGGCCAGCTGATGCAGTTTATTTCGCTCTAAGGAATATCGATGCAAGAGAACATCCAACTGGGTGCTTTTGAAGTGGGCAACCACAAGCCCTTTACCCTGTTCGGCGGCATGAATGTGCTCGAATCACGGGATCTGGCCATGGCGATCTGCGAACATTACGTGGAAGTCACCGGCCGCCTGGGCATCCCCTATGTGTTCAAGGCCAGTTTCGACAAGGCCAACCGCTCTTCCATCAACTCCTACCGTGGCCCCGGCCTGGACGAAGGCCTGAAGATCTTCGAAGAGATCAAAAAGACCTTCAATGTGCCGGTGATCACCGACGTCCACGAGCCTCACCAGGCCGCCCCTGTGGCCGAGGTCTGTGACGTGATCCAGTTGCCCGCTTTCCTGGCCCGCCAGACCGATCTGGTGGTGGCCATGGCCAAGACCGGCGCCATCATCAACGTCAAGAAACCCCAGTTCCTGGCCCCCCACGAGATGCGCCACATCCTCAAGAAGTTTGCCGAAGCGGGCAACGACAGGGTGATGCTCTGCGAGCGGGGCAGTAGCTTTGGCTACAACAACCTGGTGGTGGACATGCTGGGCATGGACGAGATGAAAGAGTTCAAGGTGCCGGTGATTTTCGACGCCACCCACGCCCTGCAGCGCCCCGGTGGCCGTGCCGACAGCGCCGACGGCCGCCGTGCCCAGGCTGCCGAACTGGCCCGCTGCGGTATGGCCCTGGGTATTGCCGGCCTCTTTATCGAAGCCCACCCGGATCCGGACCAGGCCAAATGCGACGGCCCCTGCGCCCTGCCGCTGGCCAAGCTCGAACCCTACCTTCAGCAGATGAAGGCGGTGGACGATCTGGTCAAGGGCTTTGCCCCCCTGGATACCCGTAACTGACCGGCGACCTGTGCTAGGGCGCTTCGCCCTAAACCAGCAACGGACAAGGGAGGCGCAAGCCTCCTTTTTTATGGCTGCGACTGCTGGCCCAATCAGCAGCTGTGGCTATTGACATGCTTTTGATAATTGTTAGCATTTGCGCGAATTTTCCTTTCGATGCCGACAACGATGCGCAAGTCTCCTCTCGCCCTGGCCCTGCTGGCCTCCCTCAGCTCTCCCTTGTTTGCCGAGGCCCTGGATAACACCGAACACCTGGTGGTGACCGCCAGCCGTGGCGACAAGCCGGTGTCTTCCCTGCCCAACATGGTGACCATCATCAATGCCGAGGCCCTGGAACGGCAGGGGCGGGTCAATGACGACCTGTCATCGATACTGGCGCAGCTGGTGCCGGGCTTTGCTCCGCCCAGCCAGCAGCTGTCCAGCCGGGGTGAGTCGCTGCGCGGCCGCCAGCCCCTGTACCTGATTGACGGCGTACCCCAGTCCAACCCCCTGCGGGACGGCAGCCGTGACGGCCATACCATAGATATCGCCCTTATCGAACGGGTAGAGGTGATCCAGGGGGCCAATGCCCTGCACGGCATGGGCGCCAGCGGCGGCATCATCAATATCGTCACCAAAAGGCCCCAAGACGACAGCCTCAGCGTCAATGCCGGCATCGAGTCCAACGACGACTTTGACAAGGACGGCCTGGGTTACCACCTGGGGGCGAGCCTGGCCAAGAACCTGGGAGACACCCAGTTTTTGCTGGGGCTCCAGTACCGGGACAGGGGCCTGTTTTTCGACGCCAACGACCAGGCCATCGGCACCGACCCCACCCAGGGCGACCTGATGGACAGCCGCAGCAGCGATCTGTTTGCCAAGGTAGTGCACCAGTTGGATGCCCAGCAGCAGCTGAGCCTGACCGTCAACGCCTTCGAGCTGGAAAGCCGGGGCGACTATGTGCTGGTTAACGGCGACGTGGCCACCGGCCGCCCCACCTCCAGTATCAAGGGCGACAACCCAGGGGACCCGTCCCGCAACCAGGTGCGCACCTACAGCCTCGATTACCGTAACAGCCAATTCTTCGGCGGCCAGCAATTCCATGGCCAGCTGTTCTATCAGGACTTCGAGGGCCTTTTCGGCGGCGGCACCTTTGCCACCTTCCAAGATCCGGCCCTGGGCCCGGATTTTTACGACCAATCCCGCATCAACTCCCAGAAGACCGGCCTCAAGCTGACCCTGGTCAAAGATCAACTGGCCGGGCTGCCGGTCAAGGCGGTCTACGGGTTGGATCTGTTCCGTGACAAGACCGACCAGGACTTGGCCCAGTCGGGACGTACCTGGGTTCCCCAAAGCCGTTACGACAACCTGGCGCCTTACCTGCAACTGGACTGGCAGCTGCTGGACTCGGTGCTGATCAGCGCCGGCCTGCGCCACGAAAAAGTGGACATGAAGATCCCCGACTACCAGACCCTCTACAGCTATGGCGGCTACCAGGTCAAAGGGGGCACACCCAGCTTCTCCGAAACCATGAAAAACCTGGGGGCCAGTTGGCAGATCAACGGCCAATGGCGCCTCTTTGCCAATCTCAGCCAGGGCTTCTCCATGCCCGATGTGGGCCGGGTGACCCGAGGGGTTAACCAGCCGGACGTGAGCATCGCCGACTACCTGGTGCTCAAACCCATCATTACCGACAACCGTGAACTGGGCCTGGCCTACCAGGGGGATTGGGGGCGCGGCCAGCTGAGCCTGTGGGAAAACGAGTCCGACCTGGGGTCGCGGCTGGTGGCCAACGCCGACGGTATCTTCGAGGTGCGCCGTGAGGCAACCAAGGTCAACGGTTTCTCGGCAGACTTGGGCTTTTACCTGGGGGAAAGTGGCACCCTGGGCCTGGTCTACAGCCAGTTGGACGGCCGCTATGACAGCAACGATGACGGCCAGGTGGATGCCGACCTGGACGCCGCCAACGTCAGCCCCGACAGCCTGACGGTTTACCTGGACGGCCAGTACGGCGATCTGGACTGGCGACTGGCGGCCAGCCACTACTTCGACAAGGATTTTGCCGATGGCCAAGGCGGCCAGAGCGCCCATTTTGACGGCTACAGCCTGCTCAGCCTGTCCCTGGGTTACGAGCTTGGCCAGCACAAGCTGTCGTTCGGGGTCGATAACCTGCTGGACAAGCAATACATCGACTACCTGGCCCAGACCCAGGCCAGCAACAGCAGCTACCAGGCTGGGCGGGGCCGTACCCTGCGCCTGGGATACCGCTACAACTTCTAAAAAAAGCCCGGCGTCTGCCGGGCTTTTTGTTGCTTCTTATTGGGACTGGTCAGCACTTTGCTGGGTGAACTCCGGGTAGTCGGCAGGCTTGCCATTGTTGAGGTTGCTGACGAAGTTGCTGTCCTTCATGGGGATGGTTGCCGAGCCATAGTCGTAGCTGTTGAGGCGCTGACCCATGGCGGCGTTGTCCAGGCCGTCGCCCCGCAGGGTAAACCAACTGGTGATGGCTGGGGTCACGAAACGGCCATAGGGGTTCTCGGCCAGTTCGTTGATCTTGGAAAAGCGCATGGCGTGGGTCAGCAGGCCGTCTTTGTGGTAGACAAGCTTGATGTGACCCCCTTCGCTGTCCAACTCGCTGGCGGCCTTGGTGTTAAGGCTGCCGTGGGCGCTGTAGCTGCCGTGGGTAACCTGGCCGTTCTTGGTCCAGATGGCCACATGTTCCCAGTCGTGGCGGTGGCCGCTCTTGATGCCGCTCAGCACCTGATCTTTTAAGAAATACAGGGCATAGAAGTGGCCGCAGTAGCGGTCATTACCGCTGGTGACGCAGGCATAGCGGTGCAGGGTGTTGGACAGATCCAAAAAGTTGCCGGCCCGGCAGCCGCTGGTGAGGCCGCCAGTGGGGTTAAGGCCGCCGTTTTGCTGGCCGCTGCGGCTGATGCCGGCGCTGGGCAGGCAGCCGTCGCCGTCAAAATCGAACACCGGGGCTATGGCATAGGCTTCTGCCGCCAGGGGCAGGGCCTCGTCCAGGCGGGCAAAGTCGTCGGCTTTGGCAGTCAGGGCCAGCAAGGCCAACAGGGGCAGGCTTTGGGTCAGTTTCATCTTGTCCTCCTTGTGATGGTTATGGGCAGCAAAGGCTGCCAAAGCCAAGATAACAAAGGGGAATGACGTTTTTTTGTTCAGCGCAAGGGCAAAAAAAAGCCCGGCGTCCACCGGGCAAGTTCACAACCAGTTCGTCCCTAACGGGGCGTTATTCGGCAGCCTGGTGGCGCCCTTCGATTTGGGCGGTCTCCAGGGTGTTGGCCTTGAGCGGCTCGATGCTTTGCACATCGATGGCGGCTACGGCATCATTGATGCTGCTGGCCAGTTCGGCCAACTGGACGGTGGCCAGGGCCATGGGTTCAGGGCGCTCGACCGGCATCAGGGTCAGGGCGGTGGCGGCAATCAATCCCGCAAACATAATTCACCTCAAAAAAGCTGCAATCCGAGAAAGGCTGAAGCGCTTTGGTTGGCACAACGAGACGTCATCCTAACTGCTCGTTTTCAAAGCTAATGCTCCAGAAAGTGGCGCCAATATAGATTTGCGTTGGTGCTTTTTCAAACGATCAAATATAATCCCTAAGCATTAGAAAAATTTATGAATTGCCAGGACAGCACCCATGGCCCGCCAACTGCCGCCACTGAACGCCCTCAAGGCTTTTGAAGCCGCCGCCAGGCACCTGAGTTTCACCCGGGCTGCCGAGGAACTTTTCGTTACCCAGGCGGCGATCAGCCACCAAATCAAGACCCTGGAAGACCATCTGGGCCTTAAGCTTTTTCGCCGCCGCAACCGCTCCTTGCTGCTCACCGAAGAAGGCCAGAGCTACTACCTGGACATTAAAGATATTTTTTCGAACCTGGCAGAAGCCACGGCCCGGGTGCTGGCCCGTAGCGCCAAAGGTACCCTGACGGTGGCCATGCAGCCGAGCTACGCCATTCAATGGATGGTGCCGCGCCTGGCCCGCTTTGCCGAGGCCCACCCGGACATCGACGTGCGCATCAAGGCCACCGAGACCGAAGAAGGGGGCCTGACCGACGATGTGGACATCGCCATCTATTACGGCCGGGGCTACTGGCCGGGGCTGCGGGCTGACCGGTTGCAGACCGAATACCTGATCCCGGTGTGCAGCCCGGTGCTGCTGTCCGGCCCCAAGCCCCTGGAAAAGCCCGAAGACCTGGCCCAGCACACCCTGCTGCACGACGGCAGCCGCAAGGCCTGGCAGAGCTGGGTCAAGCACCTGGGGCTGTCGCACCTTATCAAGGTCAACCAGGGGCCTATCTTTTCCCACTCGGCCATGGTGCTGCAGGCGGCCATGTACGGCCAAGGGATAGCCCTGGCCCATTCGGTGCTGGCTGAACCGGACATCACCGCCGGCCGCCTGGTTAGCCCCTTTAAGGAAGTACTGCGCTCCCCCAACGCCTATTTCCTGGTCTGCCAGCAGTCCCAGGCCGAGCAGGGCAAGATAGTGGCCTTCAGGGATTGGATACTGTCCTTGGTCAAGGCCGAGGAAGAGCGGCTGTTGCCGGAGGATGTCCATGTCGCAGGTTAAGCTGGTACTGGCCCACGGCAGTGGCGCCGGCCAGCATCACCCCTTTATGCAGCAGGTAAAGGCCGGCCTGGTTGCGGCGGGCATAGAGGTACGCAGCTTCGATTTTCCCTATATGCAAAAGGCCATTGCTGCCGGCAAACCCAGGCCTCCGGACAAGATGCCGGTGCTGGTGGAAGCCATGGCCGAGCAATGCCGTGGCCTTGAAGGGCCCTTGTTCCTGGCCGGCAAGTCCCTTGGGGCGCGGGTCGCCATGAACCTGGCGGCCGAGCTTTGTGAGGCGGGACAAGAGGTTAAGGGGGTGATTGCCCTGGGTTACCCCTTCCATCCCCCCGGCAAGCCGGAGCGGCTGCGCCTGGAGCCTATTGAAAAATTGCCCACGCCCGCCTTGATCCTGCAAGGGGAGCGGGATACCTTTGGCGCCCGCGCCGAGGTGGCGGGCTATGGACTCAAGGTTCCGGTGCAGTTTTTGCCCGACGGCGACCACAGTTTTAAACCCCGTAAAACCAGCGGCCATAGCGAGGCGGGCAACCTGGCCATGGCCCTGACTGCCATGCTGACCTTTATCCAGGAGCACAGCTGATGCGCATCATCCTAATCCTCAGCGCCCTTTATGGCGCCACCGGCGTGTTGATGGGGGCCTTTGCCGCCCACGGCCTGAAAAAACTGGTCAGCCCGGCCATGGTTGAGGTGGTGGACACCGGGGTGCGCTACCAGCTTATCCATGCGGTGGCGCTGCTGGCCCTGGTGGCTTTGGCTGCCCGCCTGCCCAGCCCCTGGGTGACCGCCGGTGCCTGGCTGATGGTGGTGGGCGTGTTGTTTTTCTCCGGTAGCCTCTATCTGTTAGGGCTGACCGGTATCAAATTTTTTGGCCCCATCACCCCGTTGGGGGGCCTGTTGCTTGTCCTGGGCTGGCTGTCGTTGCTGGTGGCCGCCCTCAAGGAGAACCTGTGAAGCATCTGCTGCTCTACTGCCGCCCCGGCTTTGAAGGGGAATGTGCCCAGGAGATCGAAGCCCGCGCCGCCGAGCGTGAGGTTTTCGGTTTCGCCCGCCTCAAGGGCAACACCGGCTATGTATTGTTCGAGTGTTACCAGGAGTCCGACAGCGCCAAGTTGCTGAACCAGCTGCCGGTGAGCAAACTGATCTTTGCCCGCCAGATGCTGAGGGTGGCCCCCCAGGTGCTGGATATGTCCACCGAGGACAGGCTCAACCCCCTGTATATGGCGGCCGCCGAAGATCTGCCCGAATGTGGGCGCCTGTGGGTGGAAACCCCGGACACCAACGAAGGCAAGGAGCTGAACCGCCTGTGCCGGTCCATTGCCACCCCCATGAAGGCCTTTTTCAAAAAGGCCGGCAAGCTGACCGCCAAGGAAAATGACGACAAGCCGGTGCTGCACGTCTGCTTTACCGGTACCGACAGCGCCTTTATCGGCTATTCCCAGCCCAAGAACCACTATCCCCACCTGATGGGGATCATGCGTTTGAAGTTCCCCAAGGACGCCCCCAGCCGTTCCACCCTGAAGCTGGAAGAGGCCTTCCATTACTTCCTGTCCAAGACCCAGCGGGAAAAACGCATGGAGTCGGGGATGAACGCCGTGGATCTGGGAGCGGCCCCCGGTGGCTGGACCTATCAGCTGGTGCAAAAAGGCATGATGGTCAGCGCCATCGACAACGGCCCCATGGACCAGAAGCTGATGGACACCGGCCAGGTCAAGCATGTCCGTGACGACGGCTTCAAGTGGCTGCCGAAAAAGCGCAATGTCCACTGGCTGGTGTGCGACATGATTGAGAGCCCCAAGCGGGTAGCTAACCTGATGTGCGACTGGTTTATCGGCGACTGGTGCGTCGAGGCCATCTTCAACCTCAAGTTGCCGGTTAAGCGCCGTTTCCACACCGTAGAAGAGTGTCTGGAGATCATCTACGAGCGCCTGGACGAAGCCGGGGTACCTTACCGCCTGGCCGCCAAGCACCTCTACTATGATCGGGAAGAGATCACCGTGCATTTGAGCCGCAAATAACAAAAAGCCCGCTTTGAGCGGGCTTTTTTATTTGAGGCGAACGCCGATGCACATCAGGTAGTCGAGAAAGGGCATGTCCCCCTCGTCAAAGAGCAGTATGCCGAGCCTGACCCCGTACTCGGTATTGGCCAGGTAACAGACCTCGCCGCGAAAGTGCTCGGGGGCGTCTTCGTCGCAGACTTCAACGATACAGAGGCTGGTGAGTTCCAGTGGCTCCAGCACCACTATGCCCATGCTCTGCTCCCCCGCGTCCAGCAACATGCCTTCGACGGGAGCCTGATTTTCACCTTGTTTGTCCTGGCGGTGGATCAGTACCGGAACCGGCGTGCCTAGGGCAAAACGCTGCTGTTCACGGTACTTGTGGTTCATGGCCCATCCCTGGTGATGCTGGGAATTTTGCATGCCTTGAGTGTAGACCGGCTGGCAGCGAGCAAAACAAAAAAGCCCCAAATCGGGGCCATGGTCATTCCAGTTCGGCGCCGATATCGTCCAGGTAGCGCAGGAAGACGCCGTTGCCGTCGCCGTCCAGCAAGATGCCAAGGCGGATACCATAGTCGGTCTTGGTGGCGTAGCAGATCTCTCCCTGAAAGCGCTGGGGCTGCTCTTCGTGCAACACCTCGACGGTGCAGCGGCTGGCCAGGGCTATGGGTTCCATCACCAGTATGCCCATGCCTTGTTCGCTGGCATCCAGCAACATGCCTTCGACCACCCGGGTACCGCTGCGCAGGCTGCGGTGGTGGACCAGCACGGGAATGGGGTGGCGCAAGGCGTGGCGGAGCTGTTGGCGGCGTTTGCTGTTGTTCACGGTAAAACCTGGTTGTTAGGCAATGCCTTAGCTAAAGGCGACCCAGCTTGCCTATTTCTTTAGGCCCCTTGCCTGCCGCCGTCTTGCCCAGTAGGGTGAAGTGGTCAGTCACCAAGGATAAGGAGTTGCCATGAATCGTTTCCAAACCTGGGGAAGGGACAGCCTGGCACTGGTCCAGGATCTGGTGCTGGTGATCGTGGCCATCGCCACCTTGATCCTCATCGTCTCGGAAGTCTGGGTGATGGTGCAGGCCAGGGCTGTGACCCTGGCGGACTTGTTGCTGCTCTTTATCTACCTGGAAGTGCTGGCCATGGTGTCGCTGTACTTGGAGTCGGGCAAGCTGCCTATCCGCATGCCCCTCTATATCGCCATCGTCGCCCTGGCCCGTTACCTTATTCTGGACATGAAGGAGATGGACAACTGGCGCATCCTGGCGGTGGCCGGCGCCGGCTTCATCCTGGCGGCAACCGTGCTGGTGATCCGCTATGGCCACATCAAACTGCCTTATCCCTATAAGGATTAGGGCAGCTCGAATACCGCCTCAAATTCCCGCCCCGGCCTGTCCAGCCGATAGTGGAGCTGGCCTTGTTCCAGGCTTAGGGTCCAGACATTCTGAATGGCCTCAAGGAGGCCTTTTTCCTTGAACAGCGCCTTGGTGAAGCTGTCGGCGGGAAAGCGCTGCAGGCTGACGCTGCCCGGCTCACGGGTGCGGCCACCGTAGCGGCTCAAGGGATCTTCGCGGCCGTCAGCCAATCTATGCCTGTGCTCCAGCTGCAAACTGTCGTTGGCGCGGCGCAGGTAGAGGGTGCGGGAGCTGTCCTGGCCCACCATCAGCGGCATGGTCAACTCGCGCTTTTCGCAGTGGCTGATGGTCAGGGTCAAAGGCTGGTCGTCCCAGGCCGGATCGGCGGGGATATTGGTGACCACCTTGCCCTTGAGGGTCTGGCCGCACAGGGCGCTGATGCTGTCGAAAAATGTCTTCTGTTTAGGGGCCGCCACGGCGCTGGCACTGGCCAACAGCAGCAGGGGAATAAGCAGTCGCATGTCGCCTCCTTGGCTGGGTAACCTCTGTAGTATCAATGACTCCAGTAATCCTTACAAACCCCGATGAAGTCCAGGGCCGCCGGCCCCAGTTCCCGCCCTTTCCGAAAAAAGAGCCCCACCTGGCGCTGGATGGAGGCAAAGTCGAACTCGTCAAGGGCGCGCAGGTGCTGCATCTGGGGCAGCTCGGCGGTCACCCTGTCACTGACATAGCCCACCGCCAGGCCCCGGTCGATAAGGTTCAGGCGCAGGTTGAGGCTGGAGATCTGCCAGATCATCTGGAAACGGTCCCTGAGCTTTTCCTGGTAAGGGCGCTGATCTGGTTCGTCAAGGGACGACACCACCAGGGGCAGCTGGCGCAGTTGGGCCAGGGTCATGCGGCCCTGGTGCAGGGGGTGGGTGGGGCTTATCAGCAGGCGCCGGGTCTCTTCGTAAATGGGGATACGTTCGAACTGGGCCATGCGGGTGGCAAAGGGCCCCAGGCCCAGCTCCACTTCGCCGCTCATCACCGACTGGACTATGTCCCGGGACGGTTGCTCGATGATCCGCAAGCGGGTTTCCGGCCACTGCTTGGAGAACTGGGCAATGAGATCGGGGCCGGCAAAGCGGTTGTTGGTGCTGTCGATGGCCACACTCAGCTGCTGATTGGCGCCCCTGGCCAATTGCGCCAGCTCCCCCAGCACCAATTGCTCCTGGCGAAGCTGGTCGTCGGCGTAGTGGTAGAGGCGCCGGCCGGCGGCGGTGAGCTTGATGGGCCGCTCCCGGGTAACCAGGGGTTGGCCCAGCTTGGTTTCCAGCTGTTTGATGGACTGACTGACCGCCGACTGGGTCAAAAATAGCTCCCTTGCCGCCGCCCTGAAACCGCCTGTACGGGCCAGGGTGTGGAAGGTGCGCAGCTCGCCGCTTTCCAGTCTCATGATTAGCTGACCTTATCAAACGTTTATTTAGTTTGATTAGATTAACTACTTCAGCAGGCCTTTAATAGGGACCACTTTCCTATAACCAAGAAATTGCGAGGACCCTATGACCACAGAGATCAACATCGGCCTTGAAGGGGTACTGGTTGGTACCACTGCCATCTCCAACGTGGAAGGGGACATCGGACGCCTGAGCTATCGCGGCCAAAGCATTGAAGACTTGAGCCGCCAATCCCTGGCCGCCGTCATTGCCCTGGTCGTGGCAGACGTCAGCCTGGATGAAGAACAGGCCAAAACCCTGGACGGCTGGCTGGCCCAGGAATCTGAACTGAGCCCGGTGGAACTGCGGGTGCTGGAACAGCTGGGCCGCCAGCTGCACCCCATGGCGGTGCTCCAGGCCCTGGCCCCCATCGTCGACACCAAGGCCAAGACGCCGCTGCCGGACTTCCTGCCCGCCCAGTTGGAAAGCGCCCTGGTGCTGGCGGCCAAGCAATCGGCCCTGGTGCGGGTCTGGCACAACCTGACCCAATTTGGCGCCGTGGTGGAACTGCCCGCAGGCCTGGGTTTTGCCGAGAAGCTGCTCTATGCCTTCAACCGCAGCGAGCCCAGCGCCCATGCGGTACGCGCCTTTGAAACGGTGCAGATTTTGCAGATGGACCACAGCTTCAACGCCGGTACCTTCGCCGGCCGGGTAGTGGCGTCCACCAAGGCAGTACTGGCCGCCAGCATTGGCGGCAGCCTGGGCGCCCTGTCCGGTCCCCTGCACGGCGGTGCCGACGAAGCGGCAGTGAAGATGGCCCGGGATATCGGCGCCCCTGAACGCGCCGCCGACTGGGTAGCCAGCGCCCTGGCCAACAAGGTCAAGATCATGGGTATGGGGCACCGGGAATACCGCCGCCTCGACCCCCGCGCCGGCATTCTCAAGCCCATGGCCCGCCAGTTCTGCGAAGGCACCCAGTACCAGCAGCTGATGGAAACCCTGGTGGCGGTGGAAGAAGCCTGCCAGGCCGAATTCGGCAAGAAGGGCAAAGAGATCCACGCCAACCTGGAATTCTACAAGGGCGCCGTTTACCTGGCCCTTGGCATTCCCGAGCAGTTCTTTACCGCCCTGTTCGCCTGTTCCCGGGTGTTCGGTTGGACGGCGCACTTCTTCGAGTTCAATCAGGACCCGCGCCTCATTCGCCCCCGCGCCCAGTACAACGGCAAGTAACAAAAAACGCCCGCATCAGCGGGCGTTTTTTTGCTCAGCGGGCCAGTATGGTGCCCCCTTCGCTGCTCGACAGCACCAGGGCGCCCTGGGCCGTGAAGTCGAAGTGGCTGGCCTGCTGCAAGGTCTGCAGGAAGTGGTACTCCTGGTCCATCAAGGCCGGTACACAGGCCTTTTGGGTGCTGGCCAGGCCTCCCAGTTCCAGCTTGCCGGCGCTGAACTGGTAGCTGCCGAAGAAGTTGTTGCAAGACGCCGACCCTGTTACCCGGCCATCATCCCCGAAATTGAGGCTGACGTGGGAGCCGTCCAATATGCCCTTGCCGTTGATATCCTCAACCCGCCACTCCTTGCCGGTCAGGGCCAGCAGGTCGCTGCCCTGGCTTTGGCAGTCGGGCAGTGCCTGGCCCTTGACCGTAACCCAGTTGTCATGGCCCTTGTTCCACAGCACGGTGCCGGGCTGGTCCACCGCCTCATAGCGGGCACCGGAGGCGGCGCGGGTTTGGGCCATCACATAGCGGTTGCCGTCCAGGTACATCAGCATCTGGCTGGGGGTGAAGTTGACCCGCACTTCGGTGCTGCCGCACTGCAGGCGGCTGGCGAAGGCGCCAGGGGGCGCGGCTTTGAGTTCCACCTGGCCAAGGGCCACGGCATTGTCCATGGGCTTGATGGTATCGGGCTCCGATACCCAGGCCGGGCGGCCGTTGACGAAGATGGCCCCTTGCAGATCATAAGGGGCCTGGCTGCCGGCCGGCAGGGTCAGGCTGAAGGGCAGGGGAACCTGCTTTCCGTTCAGCTTCCAACGGCTCTCCTTGACCAGTTTGCCGGTATTGTCGCGCACTTCCACCACGGCATAGGCCTGGGGCGGCAGGGCGATACGAGCCAGGTAATTCAACTCGCCTTGCAATTCAACCGGCTGGGCGCTGTCCAAGGTGGATTGGGGGGCTTGGGGTTCGGATGCACAACCGGCCAGGGCCAGGGCGCTGGCCAGCCCCAGCAGGGGCAGGGATTTGTACAACGGCATGCGACTCTCCTTTTGCATGGGCCCCGCTTGGGGGCTGGATGGGGCTAGCCTAAGGCCAAGGTCCTGAACCCTGGCAAAATTGCTCAGCTTTCCATGTAGACCAGTTCCCAGATATGGCCGTCCAGATCTTCAAAGCCATGGCCATACATGAAGCCGTGGTCCTGGGCTGCCCTGGGGGCGGTGCCGCCGGCGGCCAGGGCTTTTTGCACCATGTCGTCCACGGCACTGCGGCTATCTTGGCTCAGACACAACAGCACCTCGGTGTGGCTGTTGGCGTCCACCAGGGCCTTGTGGGTAAAGGTCTGGAAAAAGGGCTGGGTCAGCAGCATCAGTTTGATCTGGGGGCTTATTTCCAGGCCGGCGCCCTGGTCATTGGTGAAAGCGGGGTTGGTGGTAAAGCCCAACTGGTTGTAAAAGGCGATGCTGGCGGCCAGATCGGCGACCGGCAGGTTGATAAAGAGGGAAGTGGACATCCGGGTTCCTTGTGGATTCAAGTCCCCCCAAAGGTAGCCCAACTTAAAGAAAAATAAAGAAAAAGCCCGCCGGGGCGGGCTTTGGATTCACTCGGTTTTTTCCTTGCGGCCGCTAAATACCTTGCGGCCCAGCCAGGCCAGACCGGCCAGCAGGAAGACGCCAAATTTTTTCAGCAGCAGCAGGGCGGCGGCAAAGAAACCCACCTTGGCCAGCACCTTACCGGCGATCAGGCCACCCAGGCCGTAGGCGGCAACCTTATCCAACTCAGGGTTGAAGTCCTGGTAGCGGGAGCCTTCATCGAAGTTGGCGATAGCCAGCACCGTCTCTAGGTTGGTGTTGATCTCGGCCTTCTGTTCCATGCTGGCGATGAAGTTCAGTACCAGCACCCCTTTGCGGCCCAGCACCCGGATGTTGAAGTTCAGGGTGTTGACGTCGCTATGGTCGAAGTTCATTTCCTTGGCCCAGTAGAGCTTATGGCTGGAAGCGTCGTAGTAAGGCTTTTCGGCCCAGCCCACCAGGGCTACCGAGCCATAACCGTTCTTCTCGCGGTATTTGCTCTCTTCGGCCACGTCTTTTTTCATGTCGGCCAGCATGTCGTCGTAGTCGATGTCGGCGGCGTCGTCGTCGGAGACATAGCCGTCCTCTTCGTAATCTATGGTTACGCCCCAGCTTTCGGCGTCAAAAGGGGTGACATCGGCGGGGAACAGCATGCCTTGGCCCAGCTCGCTGGACGGGGGGTTGCCCCAAACATCCACCAGCACGGTTTCGGCGTCCTTGGGGGACAGGTAATAGAAGTTCTCCGGCACATTCAGGGTGGCTACGCCGTTGGGCAGAGTGATGGTGCCGGTCTGGCGGTCAAGCTTGTCCCAGATCCCTTGGGCCCATTGGCTGTATTCCTCGTCCGTCATGTTGTCGGTGTCGACGGCCAGGGCCTTGAGGCTCAGCAGCAAACAGCCGAGGGTGAGCAACCATTTTTTCATTTTCTGTTCCATTTGTAGCAAATTGGACGCCCTTCCCGGCGTCGGTGGGGCCGGCAAGCCGGCAAATGACGGCTGGGCATCCGCTGCCCAACCTTTGAAAACAATCTCTTGCCCCATCCCGTGCCGGGCCTCTTGGGCCTGGACGGTGCGCTGCGTCCTTTGCCTAAGCAAAGCGACGGCTTTAGGGTTTTTCTTCGGTTTTCCCTTAGAGAGCTTCCCGGCGGGCCAGGCGGTGCAACAACTGGCGGCGCACCATGGGCCATTCGCTGTCGATGATCGAAAACACCACTGTGTCCCTGTAGCTGCCGTCCGCCATCACCTGGTGTTGGCGCAAGATGCCGTCCTGGCGGGCCCCGAGCCGGGCTATGGCGGTCCTGGACTGGTGGTTCATAAAGTGGGTGCGCAGCTCCACGGCAATGCACTTGAGGCGCTCGAAGGCATGGGTGAGCAACAGCAGCTTGGCTTCGGGGTTGATGCCGGTGCCCTGGGCGCTGGCGGCCAGCCAGGTGGCGCCTATCTCTACCCGGCGGTTGGTTTCGTCGATATGCAGCAAGGTGGTCATGCCGCACAGGCGGCCGTCGTCCAGGCGGCGCACCGCAAAGGGCAGCATCTCCCCCTGGGCCTGCAGGGCCAGGCGGCGGACAATCTCGGCGGCCATCTGGTCCGGGTGCGGCACGCTGGTGTACCAAAGCTCCCAGAGCTTGCCGTCGGTTACCGCCTCTTGCAGCCCGGCCAGGTGATCCTGACTTAACGGCTCGAGGCAGAGGCGCTGGCCTTCCAGGCAGACGGGGTCGACAAAGGTCATGGGCTCTCCTTCAGGGCTGGCGCTGCCGCCAGGCGCCGGCGGTCAGGCTGTAGTGGTATTCGCTGCACCATTGTCCTTTGAAGAACACGGCGTCCTTGTGGCAGGCGTCCTTGGTGAAGCCGCAGCGCTCCAGCACCCGGCTGGAGGGCTGGTTGCGACAATCCACCACCGCCAGCACCCGGCGCAGCCTGCGCTCGGTAAAGAGGTAGGCCAGCAAGGCGCCCAGGGCTTCGGTGGCATAGCCCTGGCCCTGATGGCTGGGGTCTAGGGTGAAGCCCACTTCGGCTTCCATGTTGTCCACCAGGTGCAGGGCGAGATCCCCAAGGAGTTGCCCTTGTAGGTCCAGTACCGCCAACTGGTACCAATGACCCAGGGTGCCGAAAGTCCTGGACTGCAGGTCGGCCAGCAGTTCCTCGGCGTCCGCCAGTTGGTAGTCCTGCCAGCTTTGGTAGCGGGCCACGGCCGGATCGGCCCGGTATTGGCTGAAGGCCGCCAGATCGTCCTTGGCCAGGGGGCGGATAAAGAGCCTGGGGCTTTGCAGGGAAAACGACGTCATCACAGGGGTAACCAGAGAGCGGGGCCGTACAGGGCCGCCAAGACCGACAACAACCCCAGCAAGGCCAGCAGGCTAAGCCAGCCCATGGCTTGGCGCCGCCACAGGCTTATCACCCAGCCGAGGCTGCAAAGGGCTGGGATCAACCAGCCGTAGCGGCTGACCCACAAGGTCCAGGAAGAGGTTTGGATATCAAAGGCTTGCCATAGATCCCTGAAAGCTCCCAGCAGGTTTTGCCGGGCCAGGCCATAGCAGAGGACCCCTTGCAGGGTGATCAGCACCAGGCTGAGGCAGGCCAGCTGCCAAGGCAGGGTGGGGCGGGCATCCATGACGTTCAGGTCAATCCGTTGAAAAGATTCGGCTATTCTTCAGTTTTTACGCCTTGGGTGCAACGGCGCCGGGCAAAAATCCTGGGTTAGGGACGCTTTTTATCCCGCACGCGGCCAAAGCGACTGGCCAGGACGGCGGCCAAGAGGGCGCCCAGGCTATAGGCCAGCAGATCCAAGGGATCAAAGGTCGAACCTATGACGATCCTGGCCAGACGGTTGTCCTGTAAGCCCAGCAGGGTTACCAATTGGAAGTACTGGCCCCACTCGATAAGCCAGGCAAAGGCCAGCACCCCCAGGGCCAAGAGCCAGGGGCGGCACTGCACAAAGGTGGCCGCCAGGCAGTACAGCAATACCACCACCAGCAAGTCCCCTACGAAGGGCCGGATCAGGTTGTCTTTGACGAAAAGGGCGATGGCCAGTTCTACCAGGAACAACAGCAGCGCCAGCAGGGCATAAGGCGGGGAAAATCGAAACATCATCAGCAGTCCTTGAGCAGCTTAGCCTTAAAGGGCGACCAGCAAGGTCCACCGGTCAAGGCCGATAGCGGGCAGCCTTGCCCGCCGGTCGGCTACAGTAGCGCCCCTTAGTGCCCAGGTAAAGGGGGCGGCTTTGGGGTAGAATCGCGCTTTTTTGCGGAGAGCCATATGGGACAGCATCTGGGGTTGGTTAGCCTGGTGGTGCCAGATTACGACCAGGCCATTGCCTGGTACTGCCAGCAACTGGGTTTTGAACTGGTGGACGACAGCCCCCAGGGGGACGACAAGCGTTGGGTGGTGGTGCGCCCCCAAGGTGCCCAGACCGGGTTGCTGTTGGCCAAGGCCAAGGGCGAGCGCCAGCAAGAGGCAGTGGGTAACCAATGTGGTGGCCGGGTCTTCCTGTTTTTGAATACCGACCGGTTCTGGGCCGACTACGAACGCATGAAGGCGGCCGGAGTGCACTTTGTGGAAGCGCCCAGGGACGAGCCTTATGGGCTGGTGGTGGTCTTCGAAGACGCCTTTGGTAACCGCTGGGACCTTATCCAGCACAAAGACTGAGCCGCCCCTTTGGGCGGCTCGCCGTCAGCCAATCAGGTACTGGTAGTCCTGGCCTTTTCGGGTCAGGGCCAGTTGCGTGACCAGGTTCATTGGCGGCTGGCGCCCGGCCAACACCGCCAGGGCCTGGTACAGGGCCAGGGTGGGCCAGGGAATGCGGTTTTGGGTGTCGAACAAGACGCTGCCCGCCTTGAGGGAAGGGGTTATGCCCTCTAGCAAGGCGGCATTTAAGGCCTGGGTGGCGGCCTTGATGTCCCTGTCGCTGGCGCCATCCTCCCTAAGCAGGGCTGCCAAGTGCTGCCAATGGCCGGTCATGGCCTGGTAGCCTTCGGCCAGGGCCAACACGGCCCGGCCCAGTTCCCAAAGACGTTGCACCTGGTGTTGCAAGCCAGTGGCAACCCCGTTCAGGGTTCTATCCAGTTGCCATTCTGCGCCGGCCCTGCTGTTGGGCTGCTTGGCCAGGGCCCGGTACCAGGCCTGGCGGTCCAGGCCCTTGGCCTGCTGCAGGGCCGGGCGCCGGGCCACCGCTTCTTGGTCCTGGGAGTGACTCTGGGCCAGGGACTGCTCGTAGATGTCCAGTAAGGTCTCCACCAGGGCCTCCCCTTGGTTCTCCCCTGCCAGTAAGCAGCGCCATTGGCCGGTGGTAAAGGCCAGGCTGGTGCTAAGGTCGGCCTTGTTGGCGCCCTTGTCCGAGTCGGCCCCCAGGGCTTGAAGGGCCTGGGCCCCTGCCCCTGACTGGCACAGGCCCAGCTGTTCCATGCCTTTGAAGTAGAGCGCCAGTTCCTGGGCGGTCAGGTTGTCGTCGCTGAGGCTAAATTGCAGCTTCAGCGGTGCCGGCAGCAGGGTGCCGGCCAGCATGGCCTTGAGGTCGGTATCCATCACCAGGGCGGCCGACTTACGTTCTCCCAGCAGGCCATGAACCTTGTCTACCTCGGCCTGGCTGTGGCAGGCCAGGATCTGCCCGTCCAGGCTACGCTCCACCTTGGCCAGGTTCAGCAACTGGGAAGACCAACTGGCACCAAAGCCCAGCAGGTTAAGGGTGACAGTGGTTTGGCTTTTGTGCTGGGCCAGGGCACTGTAGCTGCCGTCCACCTTGTCCACCGATTCGTTGGCCAAGGCGGCTGCCAGCAGCGCCGGCAGCCGGCTTAAATCCCGTTGCCACAGGGCCTGGTAAAGGCCCCGGCTTTGGGGGCTGTCTTTGAGGATGCGGCAGCTAAAGCGGCTTTCCCGGCTCTGGCCTTGCTCGCTGCTGGCCAGCCATTGCAGGCCGATGCGCTCTTGCAGACCGTCGGCCACCACCTTGAGGATGCGGTTGCGAAACTGGCTGTAACGGCCAAGGAAAGCCTCGATGGGGGCCAGGGCCTGGGCCAGCCCCTGCTGGATGGCGTCTTTGGTGGCTTGGATATCGGCATCCACGGCGGCCAGGGGTTTGAGCAGGGCGTCCAGATCTGCCTCCCCCTTGTCTTTCAAGCCCTGCAGTTTGTCGGCCAGGGCCTCTTTGACCTTGCCTATGCCTTTTTCTAGGGGGGAGGCCAGCAACTCGTCCAGTTGGCCCTGGCCTTTGCTGTCCAGCCCCAGGGCCTGGCCCAGCTCCAGCAGCAGCCGCTGGCCAAGTTGGGCGTCGTCTTGCTGCCACAGGGGCAGCTTTTCATCCACCAACAGGGCCAGTTGTTCTTTGATGAGGTTTTTCAGTTGCTGGGCCAGGGGCAGGCTTTGGGCCGAAGGCGCGGACAGCAGCTGCTCGATAAGGGGGGCAAAGAGGCTCTCGTCCGGCAACGCCAGCTTGTCCTGCAACAGCTTGCCGGGCCATTTGAAGTCCTTGAGCTCGGCGTCAAAGGCGCTCATGTCCGGCAGGGCGCGGTCCACCAATTGACGCAGGTTGTCGGTCAGTCCCTTGAGCTGGATATCGGCCCCCAGTTGCAGCAGGCTGCTGCGGCTCTTGTCCCGGCGCTTGTAGAGCCGGACCCAAAGGCTGCTGGGGGTATCCCTTTGTAGCTCCAGCTCGAAGCTGCCCTTGTCCTTGAGGCTAAGGCCCACAGTGGCGGCCAGTTCGGCGTCTACTTTCAGGGGGCTATCCAGGGCCTGGCCATTGAGGGTCTCAAGGCTGCGGGTCAGGCTTTTACCCACCTTGAGCTCGGCCCCCAGGGCCAGCTCGGCGTCAAAGCTCAGTTGCAGGCGGCGAAGGGGCAGTGGAGCAGCCATGGCAGCCAGCAGTTGGCCCAGATCCAGGGGGCTGGTCCAGCCCCGGCCTATCTCCACCAGGCTTTGCCCCAGGCTGGCGTCCTTGGGGGCCAGGTAGAAGCTGTCCAGTTCCACCTGGCCCTGGCCGCTGGCATTGAGGCCCAGGCTGCCAAAGGAAAGGGGCAGTTGGCCACCCAGGCTGGCGGCCAGCTTTCCGTCCAGCCCCAGGCGTTGCAGGCATTTACCCACCGGCAGCTTATCCCCCAGGGCCGTCTCGGCGGCGTCCTGGGCCAGCACTTCCACTTCCAGGGCGCTACTGAGCTCCAGGCCCAGTTTGAACTGGCCGGCCTGCCATTGGCCTTGGGGGGCAAGGCTAACCAGGGGCAGGGCCTGTTCGCCCTGGCATTGCTCCAAGGGGATAAAGAGGGCTTTTATTTCCGCAGGCAGCTGGCCGGCCAGCTTGTCCTTTAGCTGGCGCCATTGCTGTTCCACCTTGGCCTTGGTGGCGGGGTCCAGTTCCTCGATAAAGGTGGAAAAGGCCTGGCTGGCGTTGTTGCCTTCAAAGTGCTGGTTGAACGCTTGCAGCAGGGACTCGGCGCTTTGATCGTCAAAGCGCTGGGCAGCGGCCAGCAATTGGCTGAAAAAATCGGTGGGGATGGCGGCGGCCTGGGTGCCGGCCGCATTGGCGAGCCAGTCTGTCATGGTCAAATCCTTATGTGCTTGAGGTCCTGGTGTCACAAACTGGCGGCAGGCGCCGACCCAAGGCATGAGTCTAGAAGATAAGGCCTTGCTTGGCAGCTTTGATGTCGGTTCCATGAAAAAAGCCGCCTGGCGGCGGCTTTCAACTTAGATGCTGGACGGGTAGATGGGTTGGATGTCCACCGGTACCTCGCCGAGGCTGGCGTTGACCGCCCGTACCCCGTCGTCGACATGGCCGTATTTGGCCAAGAAGGCCTTGGCCTTGGCGTAGTCGCCGTCACCTTGGAGCACCACCACATCGTGGACCAGGTCGGTAATGGCCTGCTCCAGCTTGGCAAAGTCGATGCGATACAGGCCGCTCTTTTCACGGTTCAGGGCGCCTTTGTCCACAAAGTAGCTGTACTGGAAGGCGGCGCCAATGCCGTGGGCTTCATGGACCCCAAAGCGCATGGAGCGGAACAGGCCGGCGGCGTAGGTGGCCAGCAGGTTGTTCTTCTCTGCCAGGGGCAGCTCGCCTTTTTTCATCAGGAACAGGATGTTGTAGGCGCCCATTACATCGGCCTTGCCTTCTTCGGTGCCGGAATAGAGCTCTTGGAGCTCGGCGGCAACGGTGGTGGCCTTGCCGTTTTTGACGATGGAGCCCGGCCCCAGGCTGTGGGACAGCTCGTGGAACAGGGTTTCATAGCCAAAGTATTTCTGGTCCAGCAGCTTGGCCTGTTCGGGCACCAGGATGTGGGCGGCCATGGGCTTCATGATCCGTTCGAACTTGGCGGCCATGACGTTGTTGAGCAGTACCTTCTTGGCGCCCTTGGCTTCGCGGACCCGCTCGTCGTTGGGCAGGTTGAAGGCGATGGTCTGCACCCCGGGTACGTTGTCGCCGCCGCCCTGGATCTGGTCGGCCACGGCGATGGGGGACTCAAAGCCGCGCTTGAAGTTCTTGTAGCTGTCGGCCACCGGCAGGTTGGCTTCCATGTCCTTGAGGTACTTCTTGAAGCGGTCCAGCTTGGCGGAGGCCTTGGGGTCCTTGATGGTAACGAAGGCCTCGAAGGCAGTCTTGTAGCCGAACAGGCCGTCGGTGTAGGTCTCGTAGGGGCCTATGGCCACTTCGATGGGGGTGTCCTTGAGATCCATCCAGGCGATTTCGGACTGGAAGTAATCGTCGGTGCGAAACGCCTTGGCCCGCAGGGTCAAGAAGTGCTTGAGGCTGGGGTTGCTGGTGATGGCGGCCGCTTCTTCGAGAAGCTTGGCGGCCGGTTCCAGCCACTCTTGGTAGTACTGGGAATAGGGAATGGCCACCAGCTTGTCGCCGTCACGGCGAATAACGGTATAGAGGCTGGTAAAGGCGGCCTTGTCCTTGGGGTGCTTGGCCAGCCAGGCGTTGAATTCGTCCTTGGTGATGTCCTGGGGGTAGAAGCCGGAGCCTGGGGCATTGGCCTTGTCACCGAAGAAGGGGTGACCGGCGGCCAGGCTGTCCCAGGGGCCAAAGTGCTCGTCGAACATGTTGAGCAGCAGGGCCTTGTTGGCGGCGCCTGACTGGGCGATGGCGGCGCGGATCTGCGGGTTCTGTTCGTTGACCTGGCGCAGGTAGATGTCGCTCATCAGGCGGGCCGCCTTGATGAGTTTGTTGACCACCTGTTTTTCTTCGGCGGTCAGGAAGCTGGTGTTGGCGCTCATCTGCACCGGCACGATTTTGTCGCGCTGGGCCTGAAGGTCGTAATGGCTGCTGCTGTCCTGGGCCGTGGCGCTGAAGGCCGGGGCGGCCAAAAGGCTGGCAAGGGCCAGGGCGAGGGTGGATTTTCTCATGAGGTGTTTCCTCTTATTTTGCTGGGCCCGCTGGGCCGGGTCGGCCAACAACATGAACCAGAGCGGCGCCAACTGCAAGGACAGGGGCGCCATAAGGTGCGCCAGGGCCGGGCAGGGGCGCAAAAAAGCCGCCCTGGGGCGGCTTGATGGGGAGAGCCTGGCCTGTCAGCGCTCCAGGGCCGACAGGGCCAGGGCCGGCTGGGTCGGCTCTTCAAAGAGCGGCAATATCTGCTGGTAAAGGCTGGCCGAGTCAAAGGCGATACCCTGGGCCCCCTTTTCCTGTACCAGCCGCACCTTGGTGTGGGAGGGCAGTATGGTGTAGACAAACACCGGGGTTTTGTCTCCCCGCTCGCGCATGGCTTCCACCAGGCGCATGCCGGCCAGCACGTCGTCCCCACGGCCCATGTCGGTGATCACCGCGTCATGGTTGTGCATGGCCAGTATGGTCAGGGCTTCTTCGGTGCTGCGGGCTGTGTAGGTCCCGATGCCCTTGGCTTGCAGGTAACGGCGCTCGGTGGTGTTGTTTTCGGGGTGGTCGTCGACCCAGAGGATGCGCCCAAGGGCGTCGGCCGGTTCGCCTATTTGCAGCGGGGCGGAAGGGATTTTTTGCCAACCCAGCCCGGCGGCCATGGCCAATACCAGGGCCCCAAGGCTGGCCAAGGTCGGCAGCCGCCAGCGCCCCCTGGCGCTGATGGCCGGGGCAGCAGACCCTTGCTGGGCTTCCCAGACCAGGCTGTCGAGGCGGTAACCCCGGCCCTTGAGGGTTTGGATCAGGGGTTGTTGCTGGCCGTTGTCCTGGCAGAGTTTGCGAAAGTCGCTGACCAGCCGGGACAGGGACCAGTCCGACACCACGGTGTCAGGCCAGAGCCGCTCCAGCAGGAAGCTGCGGCTACAGCTTTGCGGGTAGGCGGCAAAGAGCAGGTCCAGCAGCTTTGCCATGCGGGCATCCAACCCCACCATGGCCCCTTCCCGCCCCAGTTTGAGGTGGCGGGTATCCACTGAGAAATCACCTAGGCTATATCGCATCGCTTGGTCCCTTTTTGTCCTGGGCCCGAGGGGGAGGGCCCGGGGGCATGTCCTGCCCTGGTTCAGCGTATATCAGGCAATTCTGACAAATCTATTTTCCTTGTTGCCTCTTTTCGGTGATTTTGTGATCGCTGAGACATTTGTCACCTAAGCCCAGTCTCCCCGCAGGGCCCTGACCTGGGTTTCCAAGGCCTCGGCCTTGACCTCGGCGCCAGCCAGGGCCGGCTCGGCCACCAGCTCCACCTTGGACCAGAAGCGCCCCTTGCCGGGTTTGAAGGCGCCCTTGCCCTGGTGGCTGAAGAAGCTGCCCCACAGGCCGCGCAGGGCCATGGGCACCACAGGTACCGGGGTGCTGGCCAGGATCTTCTCAACCCCGGGTCTGAAGCTGTTGATGTTACCGTCGCGGGTCAACTTGCCCTCGGGAAAGATGCACACCACTTCACCGTCCTTGAGTTCCTGTTCGATGCGCGCAAAGGCTTGCTCAAAGATGACCGGATCGGCTTTTTGCGAGCAGATGGGAATGGTCTTGGCGGTCCTGAACAACCAGTTGAGGCCGGGGGTGTTGAAGATGCCCTTGTCCATCACAAAGCGCACCGGCCGGCGGCAGGCGCCGGCAATGAGCAGGGCGTCCACGAAGCTGACATGGTTGCATACCAGCAGCGCCGCCCCTTCCCGGGGAATGTTGTCCAGACCCCGGCTGCGTACCCGGTAGAAACTGTGGCTGAGCAGCCAGATGCAAAGGCGCAGCACGAATTCGGGCAGTTGTTTATAGACGTAGAGGGCCACCACCGCATTCATCAGGGCCAGTACCGCAAAGTATTGGGGAATGGACAGGGACATCACCGACAGGAACAGGATGCCAAAGCCGGCGCTGGCCACCATAAAGAGGGCGTTCATCACGTTGTTGGCGGCAATGACCCTGGCCCTTTCCGATTCCTTGGCCCGCTGCTGCAACAGGGCGTAGAGGGGCACGATAAAGAGGCCGCCGAAGACACCGATAAGGCCAAGGTCAATCAGCACCCGCCAGCCGTAGGGCTGGGCCAGGTAGGCGCCGATGCCCAGCAGCTCGCTACCCAGTTGGGCCGGGGGCGCAAAGGCCAGATCCAGGCCAAAGAGGGTCAGGCCCAAAGAGCCGATGGGCACCAGTCCCAGCTCCACCTGGCCCCCTGACAGGCGCTCGCACAGCAAGGACCCCAGGGCTACCCCCACCGAGAAGGCCACCAGCAAGGCGGTGACCACGGTGTTGTCCCCCCCCAGGCTGTCTTTGGCAAAGGTGGGAAACTGGGTCAGGTAGCCGGCCCCTAAGAACCAGAACCAGCTGATGGCCATCAAGGACAGGAACAGGGTGCGGTTTTCATGGCCGATGCGGACCATGGCTTTGGTCTGCTGCCAGGGCTGGAAGCGAAAAGGCGCGGCGCCAGGGCTGGCCGGGGCCGGGGGGATGAGGCAGGCACTGACATAACCCAGCACCGCCAACGCCAGCAGGCCAAGGGCCAGCCACAACAGCATCTGCTCAAGCCCCACCACCAGGCCGCCGGCTATGGTGCCCAGCAAGATGGCCACGAAGGTGCCCATTTCCACCCAGGCGTTGCCGCTGATGAGCTCCTTGGGGGAGAGCAGCTGCGGCAAGATAGCGTATTTGACTGGCCCGAAGAAGGCCGACTGGGCCCCCATCAGAAAGAGCAGTCCCAGCAGCCACAGATACTGCTGCTGCCACAGGGCCAGTACCGCCACCCCCATGATGACGATCTCCGCCAGCTTGATGCGGCGAATGAGCTTGGCCTTGTCCATGCTGTCGGCCAGGTGCCCGGCGGAGGCCGAAAACAGCAGGAAGGGCAGGATAAAGAGCCCGGCGGCAATGTTGACGGTCAGGGACTTGTCGTCCCAGGGCAGCAGGCCGGTGCCAAAGGTCAGCATCAGCATCAGGGCATTTTTAAAGAGGTTGTCGTTGGCGGCCCCCAGGGCCTGGGTAAAAAACAGCGGCCCGAAGCGGCGGCGGCTGAGCAGGGCTATCATGACGGCTCCTTGTCTAACATCTGACCCAAGAGGGTGGCTACCATGGCCTGGCCGTCACCGCCCTCGAAGAAGAGTTTATCGTCGATATCCAACAGGCAGATACCGTGGACGCTGGCCCAAAGGGTACGGGCATACAGCTTGAGGTGGTCCCGGGCCAGGCCGGGCTGCAAGGCGGCCAGGGGCCCTTCGATGCGGCCGAACAAGCCTTCCAGCTGCCGGGTAAAGGAAACGGGTAGCCCCTGGCTTTGGGGCATCTTGTGTTCGAACACCAGGCGAAAGGCGTGGGGGTGCTGGCGGGCAAACTGCAGGTAGCCAAGGGCCAGGTGCAGCAGCTGTTCCCTGGGGGGCAACTGCGGGTCTGGGGCCAGGGCCTGGGCCAGCAGCTCCAAGGTGTGGCCGTTGACCCTTAGCAGCAGCAGGCTGTAGCTGCCGTAGGTGGACACCAGGGTGCTGGGGGCATAGCCGATAAGGCCGGCCAGCTTCCTCAGGCTCAGGCTGTCGGCACTGTTTTCCTGCAGGTGGCCCCAGGCGGCTTGCAGCACCATCTGGTCGAATTCTTCGCTGCTGTGGTCGTTACGGCGTCCCATGACATGCCTTAATCGAACAGTGTTTTTTTGCAGGTTAGGGCAAGCCTTAGCATAACGCAAGCCTTGATTGAAAAAAGCCCGGCGTATGCCGGGCGGGGTCAGGTATCGTCGTCCTGGCTGATAAGGCCGGTCAGGTAAGTGACGGGGCTTTGCCCCAGCACGCGGGTCAGGCCTATATCCATCAAGGCGCCGGCCCCGCCCAGGGCGCCGCCATAGAGGGTGCCGCCCAACAGTTGGGGCACGTAACCCTGGGTATCCCCTGTCCATTGCTGGTAGTAGTCGCTGACCAGGGGGATGTGCTGCAAGGGATTGGCAAGATCGGCCAGGTCGGCAAGGGAGGGCAATCCCCCCAGGCTGAAAGGCCCCTGGCTTGCAACCTGGGCCTGGGGGGTGGCCGGGGGGCTGGGGGCCGGGTTTAAAGACTGGCCAAGCTGACCCACCAGGCCAAGGCCCAGCAGGCCGAGGGCGTCGTTCCCCTGGCTGGGCGTGGCGGTGTCATTGAGGGCCTGGGCTATGGCCTGGCCCAACAGCTGCTCGAAGCCCCCCTGCTGCTGGTCTGATGTTGGCTGGGTCTCCTCCTTGGTCAAGGGGGTGAAAAGCCGACTTATCTCCATTTTGTTACTCCCAGAAGCTGTCCAGTTGCACCAGATCGCGGATCTGGATGTTCATCGGCATATCGCCGTTTTGTGGGGCCAGTTGGCTGTGGTCGGGAAAAACCTGTACCACTTCGAGTTCCCGTTGCTCCTCATCCAGGCTGCTGTAACCCTGATCGCCCCCCAGGTGGTATTGGTGGAGCAACCGAAACACGTCACCGATACGCACTCCCTGGCGGGCCCCCATGGCCACGTCCAGGCTGTCGTGGCCGACCCTGACCACCCTGGCCTTGGGGCGCACGCATTTGAGGGCCTCGCTCATGTCTTCCACCCCCTGGCGCAGCAGCCGCTGGATCTCCAGGCCATAGGCCGACTGCCACAGCTGGTCGCTGCCTGCCCCCACCCGTGCATTGAGGGCGAAAGGCCAGTAGGTGCGGCTCTGGTAGGGGCGGCTGAGGATGGGCAGGCCGGAGATACCGTCGATAAGGTAGAGCTCCATGGCGAACTGGCGTACCAGTTGGTCCTTGCTCAGCAGGCCCCCTTCGACCCGGCCAAGGGCCAGGTTGCTGATACGGCCCAGCACCAGGTATTGGGCCTGGTATTGCAGGGCCAGGGCTTGGAGGGCCTGGCGGTCGGCCAGGGCCAGTTGGTCCGGGTCCAAAGCCAGGGGGGCCGGCAACAGAGTCTTGGGCAGGAAGTCGGCACTGGCCTGGGTCAGTTCCGCCAGCAGCCGTTGGCTCAACACCTGGGGCAGCGCTTCGAGGGCGCCCCAGGCCGACTGCTGTGGTTCTTTGAGGCTAAAGGGAACCAGCACCAGGGACTTGCTGGTCAGGTGGCTGTCGCAAAGGGCGCCGTCGTTCCAGATATCGGCCCGCAGGGTCACGGTGACCCTGTCGTCCTTTATGTGTTCTTCGAGCTTTTGCACCTGGTTGATATGGCCTTGGGCCCGTACCTGAAACAGGCTGTCGGTCAGGGTGCCGTCGGCCACTTCTCCCATCAGCGACACCGAAGCGCCGGCTTGCAGCAGGGCGTCGCGCAGGGCCGCCCTGGCTGCCTGTTGGCGGGCCAGGGCCTGGTTGTCGTTGATGACAGGGGCGGTGCCGGTGCCGTTGTACCAGGCGGCCTGCAGCGGCGCGCAGCACAGCCACAGCAGCCAAAAGCGGGTCAGTACCACCATTTTTGCTCCGTTTCCACCGGCTGGCTTTCGACACTGCCAAGGTCTGCCAGTACCGCCGTATCCAGCTGCAACTTGGTGGTGTAGAACTTGCCTTCGATGTAGTTGGCCACCAGGGTGGCACCCCGCACCACTCCCTGGACCCTGGCATCCAGGGTCTTGCGGCCCAGGCTGTCGCCGCTGAGCCTGGCCTGGCCCCTGAGTTGCTGGCCGTACAGCTGTTCGGCCAGGCGCCGGTAGGCGTCAAGGCGTGAGGCGTCCATGGCCTGCATCAGTTTTTCTTCGTAGCTGGGGCCGGGTTGGGCGTCGATGGGGGCATAGCCGGTGGCCTTGAGCAGGGGCGCCTTTTCCGGCGCCTTGAGCTGATAGCGCACCAGGGTTTCGCTGCTGCAGGCCGCCAGCAGCAGGGTCAGGCAAAGCAGGAAATATCGCATCAGAAGGGCCATACGCTGGGGTTGTTGAGCTTGTCGGTGAGCCAGCCCAGGCGCTGGCTGTTGGCCAGGGCGCCGCTGCCGGAATATTCGATGCGGGCATTGGCTATCTTGGTGGACTGCACCGTGTTGTCGGGAGTGATGTCCTTGGCGCGGATAATGCCGGTAAGGCGGATGTATTCCTTGCCGTTGTTGATCAGCAGCCACTTGTCCCCCCGCACCAGCAGGTTGTCGTTGCGCATCACCCGCATCACCGTCACCGTCAGTTCCCCTTCGAAATCGTTGCTTTGGCTAGCACTGCCGTCTCCTTTGAATTCCTGGTCCTGGCTCAGATCCAGGTTCACTTCCCGGCCGGCCAGGGTCAGGTTGCCCCCCGGTACCCCTATGGGATCGAGGCTGAAGTCGCTGCTTTTCTTGAGCTGGGTGCTGCCCTTTTTGGTGGCCTTGGTGGACTCGGCCAGTTGCACCGAGATGATGTCTCCCACCCGAAAATGGGAGTGCTCCACGTAGAGGCTGCGGGCCTGGTTGGGGTTGAACAGGGAGCCGGTGGGGGCGACGGCCAGGGGTTCAGGTTCGGGTTCCAGGGCGGCGTAATAAGGATCGTCCGGGTCCGGTTCCTCCAGTTGGGTGACCGGGGTGCCGGGGGCCGGCAAGGCGCGGGCCTCGGCGCCTTTGGGCGGGGCCGCCGGGCCGTCGCTGGCACAACCGGCCAGGCACAGCGGCAGCAATAATCCCAGGGCAAGCAGGTAAGGGGCCATGGCCGGCCTCTCCATTTTTATCGATAGGAGGAGGCTAGGGGGGCATTGTGCAGAACAGGTGCAAGCATTGTGTAAAGCAACGCAAAGATTGCGGCCTTTTTTGCCATTTTCTTGCAAGGTGCCCTGGTAATGTCCTTAAGACCACCTTCAAAGGACCTGCCTACCTTGCTGAGCAGTATCAAAGGCAAGCTGCTGCTGGCCATCGCCACCATGCAAATCGCCGTGCTGATCGCGGCCATGCTGGCCACCGCCTGGGTTTTTGACCGGGGCCTGGAAACCTATCAGGCATCGGTGGAAGAGCAGCGCCTGACCCCCATAGTCCAGTCCCTGGGCGACGCCTATCAAAGCCACGGTAACAGTTGGCAATGGCTTTACGACGACCGCTGTTTTGTCTTTTCGCTGATCCAGCGCTACCTGCTGGAAGGCACCGCTCCCGGTCCCGTCTGCCAGAACACCGAGCGGGGCCTGACCATGAAATTTGACGACGGCCAGGCCCACTTCAACGGCGGCAAACCGCTGTTGGACTGGGAATTTCGGCCGGCGCCCCCACACCCCATGCCCATGCCGCCGGTGGGCGGCGAAGAGGACAGCGGTTCCCTGCTGTCCCCCATGGTTTACGTCTTTGACGCCGACGGCGACCGGGTGGCAGGACCGCCCCGGGCCAGCAGCCATATCCAGTACAAGGCCATCATGGCCGGCGAGCAACTGGTGGGCTACCTGGGCTATGTGCCGCGCACCATGCTGGGCCAGAGCATAGTGCGGGCCTTCAAACAGCAACAGCTCTGGGGCTACCTGGTGGTGTTGGTGGTGGCCATGGTGCTGACGGTGGGGGTGGCCATAGTGCTGGCCCGCTGGTTCGGCAGCCCGGTACAGCGGCTGGCGGACGGCACCCGGGCCCTGACCCAGGGGGAGAGCAACGTCCGGGTAGAGGTGGCTGGCCGCGACGAATTTGCCCGCCTGGCCCGTGATTTCAACCGCCTTTCCGACACCTTGCAGCAAAACCGTGAGGCCCGCCAGCAATGGATAGCGGACATCAGCCATGACCTGCGCACCCCCCTGTCGGTGCTCAAGGGGGAGCTTGAGGCTCACCAGGACGGCATCCGCACTTGGACACCCCAAAGCCTGTCTTCCCTTATCTGTGAGGTGAACCAACTGGTGCGGCTGGTGGACGATCTGCACGTGCTGACGGTATCGGAGATGGGCGCAGTCAACTACCAGTTCAAACCGCTGGACCTGTCGCAGATGCTGTGGCGCAACCTGGAACTTTATGCCGCCGGCCTGAGTCGCAAGGGACTGCGGCTGTCGGTCAACATCAAGAACAACCTCTGGGTGCTGGGAGACAGCGGCTACCTGTCGCGGCTGCTGGACAACCTGATGAAAAACACCCTGGCCTACACCGACAGCCCCGGCAAGCTGCACATCGAGCTGGCCGCCAGCGGCGGTGAGGTGCTGTTGCATTGGGCCGATTCCAGCCCAGGGGTCAGCGAGGCCTCCTTGAGCCGCTTGACCGAAAGGCTCTACCGGGACGAACGCTCCCGCAACAAGGGCAGTGGTGGCTCTGGCCTTGGTCTGGCCATCGCCGAAGCCATAGTCCAGGCCCATGGGGGGCTGATGCAGGCGCAGCACAGCGCCCTGGGCGGCCTGTCTTGGATCATCCGCATGCCACAGGAAGAACAAAATGGAGACGAATAAAAAGGTCCTTATCGTCGAGGACGAACTGAAGATAGCGGCGTTGCTGATGGAGTACTTCCAGGCCGCCGGTTTTGACTGCGTGCACCTGGACAGGGGCGATACCGTCATGACCTGCTTTATGGAGCAGGAGTTTGACCTGGTGCTGCTGGACCTGATGCTGCCGGGGGTCGACGGCCTGGAGGTGTGCCGGCGCATCCGTGCCTTGTCCATGGTGCCGATCATGATGCTGAGCGCCCGTACCGACGAGGTGGACCGGTTGCTGGGGCTGGAATTGCAGGCCGACGATTATGTCTGCAAACCCTTCAGCCCCCGGGAGGTGGTGGCCAGGGCCAGGGGCCTGCTGCGCCGCACCCAGGGCCAGTGGCATTGCGACCGAGTGGTGCTGGACAACCACAGCTACCAGGTGCGGCATGGCCAAAGCGCCATCGCCCTGACCAAGGTGGAGTTTGAGTTGCTGCGCATCCTCTACCAGCAGCCGGGGCGCATTTATTCCCGTGGCCAGCTGATGAACGCCATGTACCGGGATTACCGGGTGGTGGCGGAGCGTACCGTCGACAGCCACGTCAAGAAGCTGCGTAAAAAGCTCAAGGATCTGATGCCGGAACACGAGCTTATTCAGTCTGTGTATGGGGTTGGTTACAAGTACGAACAGTTGCGCTAGAGGGCGCTTTGTAAAGACTGTAAAGTTGTTAAAAGAAAGGGAATTCAACGCCTTTGTCATGGTTAACTAGGTCCAGACATAGCATTTTTCAGATCGGAAGCAACGATGAGCAAGCCTGCTTTACGCAAGTGGATCGCCCTGGGCCTGGCCCTGGTGGTGGTAGGGGGCCTGGCCTGGTGGCTGTTGGCCCCGGCCAAGCCCAAGGCCCAGTTTCTGACCGTGGCCGCCAAGAAAGCCGACATCGAAAGTGCCGTATTGGCCACCGGCGCCCTGGAGGCCTTCCAGCAGGTGGACGTGGGCGCCCAGGTGTCCGGCCAAATCAAATCCTTGAAAGTGGATCTGGGAGACAGCGTCAAAAAGGGCCAGTTGCTGGCCGAGATTGACCCCAGGCTGCAGCAGAACGACCTGAAAAAGGCCCAGGCCACCCTCAACAGCACCAAGGCGCAAAAGCGCGCCAAAGAAGCGCTGTTGGAGCAATACCGCCTGGAATACCAACGCCAGCAGACCATGAACCAGGCTGACGCCGGCTCCAGGGCCGATCTGGAAAAAGCCAGGGCCCAACTGTCCAGCACCCAGGCCGAATTGCAGGTACTGGACGCCCAAATCGCCCAGGCCGAGATTGAAGTGGACACGGCCCAAACCAACCTGGGCTACACCCAGATCACCGCCCCTATGGACGGTGTCGTTATCGCCGTGGTCACCAAGGAAGGCCAGACGGTGGTGTCTGCCCAGTCGGCCCCCACCATACTGATCCTGGCGGACCTGGACACCATGACCGTCAAGGCCGAGATCTCCGAGGCGGACGTGACCAAGGTCCAGGCCGGCCAGAAGGTCTATTTCACCACCCTGGGTGAGCCGGACCAGCGCTATTATGCCAGCCTGCGCAACGTCGAGCCGGCCCCAACCACAGTTTCCGACTCGGCCAGCAGCTCCAGCAGCAGCTCCAGCAGCAGCTCCAATACCGCCATCTATTATTACGGCCTCTTCGATGTGCCCAATCCCGGCCACAGGCTGCGCCTGTCCATGACCGCCCAGGTTCATGTGGTGCTGGCCGAAGCCAAAGACGCCCTCAGCATTCCGGTGTCCCAACTGGGCAAGGCCCTGGGGGAGAACCGCTATGAAGTGGCAGTGCTGGGCAAGGGGCGCCCGGAGCGCCGGGAGATCACCACAGGGGTAAGGGACAACGTCAATGTCCAGGTGCTTTCCGGCCTTAGCCTGGGGGACAAACTGGTGGTGGGGGACAACGCCCTGCAATACACAGGTGACGAACGTCGTCGCCGTGGCCCCTTCGGGTTCTGATCATGGCCGCCTTACTTGAACTCAAGGGCATTACCCGCAGCTTTCCCTCCGGCGACGAGGAAGTGGCGGTGCTCAAAGATGTGGACCTTTGCATCGAAGCCGGGGAAATGGTGGCCATCGTCGGCCAGTCCGGCTCCGGCAAGTCCACCCTGATGAACATCCTCGGCTGCCTGGACAAACCCAGCCGGGGCCAATACAAGGTAGCCGGCCAGGATCTGGGGCAGATGGACAACGACGCCCTGGCCACCCTGCGCCGGGAGTATTTTGGCTTTATCTTCCAGCGCTACCACCTGCTGCCGCACCTGGACGCCACCGGCAACGTGGAAATGCCGGCCATTTACGCCGGCACCCCCAAGGCCGAGCGCACCGCCAGGGCCATGACCCTGCTGGCGCGCCTGGGCCTGGGGGATCGCAGCCACCACAAGCCGGGCCAACTGTCCGGCGGCCAGCAGCAGCGGGTCAGTATTGCCCGGGCGCTGATGAACGGCGGCGAGGTGATCTTGGCGGACGAACCCACCGGCGCCCTGGATAGCCACAGCGGCGCCGAGGTGCTGGCCATCCTCAAGGAGCTGCACCAGCAGGGCCAGACCATCATCATCGTCACCCACGACATGGAAGTGGCGGCCATTGCCGAGCGCATCATCGAGATAAAGGACGGCGAGATCATTGCCGACCGCCGTAACGAAGCGGCCCCGGCCAAGGCCGCCCAGCACCAGGCCAAGGCCGAGCGCCGCTGGTTCGGCCTTTGGGGCCGCTTTAGCGAGGCCTTGAAGATGGCCGGCCTGGCCATGGCCAGTCACCGCATGCGCACCCTGCTGACCATGCTCGGCATCATCATCGGCATCACCGCCGTGGTGAGCGTGGTGGCGGTGGGGCAGGGGGCCAAGGAAAAGGTCATCCAGGACATCAACGCCATCGGCACCAACACCATCGACATCTACCCGGGCTCCGGCTGGGGGGACCGTTTTGCCAACAGCGTCCAGACCCTGGTGCCCTCGGATCTCGAAGCCCTGCAGGCCCAGGTCTTTATCGACAGTGCCACCCCCAACGTCTCTACCAACGTCAAGGCCCGCTACGGCAACGTCGACTCCAGCGCCACGGTGCGGGGGGTGTCCGAGCAGTACTTCCAGGTGGAAGGCATGACCATGGCCCAAGGCCAGGCCCTTGGCCGGGACGACATCCGCAGCCTGGCCCAGGTGGCGATCATCGACAAGAACACCCAAAAGACCCTCTTTACCCAGGGCCAGGACCCCATAGGCCAGGTGATCATCCTCGGCAAGGTGCCCTACAAGGTAATAGGGGTGGCCGAAGACAAGGACAGCGCCTTTCGCTTCGACCAGAACCTGCAGATCTACGTGCCCTACACGGCGGTGATGAGCCGCATGCTCAGCCAGCACTACTTCAGCTCCCTGACGGTGCGGGTAGCGGACGGGGTGTCCAGCAAGCTGGCCGAAGAAGGCATCACCAAGCTGCTCAGCCAGCGCCACGGCAGCAAGGACTTCTTTACCCGCAGCTCCGACAGCATCCTGCAGGCGGTGCAGAAGACCACCTCCACCATGACCCTGCTGGTGTCGTCCATCGCCGTCATCTCCCTGGTGGTGGGGGGCATAGGGGTGATGAACATCATGCTGGTGTCGGTCACCGAGCGGACCCGGGAGATCGGTATCCGCATGGCGGTGGGCGCTCGCCAGGCCGACATCCTGCAACAGTTTCTTATCGAAGCGGTGCTGGTGTGCCTGGCCGGCGGCAGCATAGGGGTGGCCCTGTCCCTGGGCCTGGGGCTGCTGGCCAACGCCAGTGGCGGCGCCCTGCCCATGAGTTTCTCGGTGGCGTCCATCGTCGGCGCCTTTGTCTGTTCGTCCCTGATCGGGGTGGTGTTCGGGTTCCTGCCGGCCCGCAACGCCGCCAAGTTGGACCCCATAGAGGCCCTGGCCCGTGAATAATGCCAAGTTTGTTTTATCGGCCCTGGCTTTGAGCCTGGCCCTGGGCGGCTGCGCCCGCAGCGACTACCAGCGGCCCCAGGTGGAACTGGCGGCCAATTGGAGCCAGCCTCTGTCCGGTAAGGCCATGGTGGCCGGCGAGCGCTGGTGGGACAGCTTCAATGACCCGGCCCTGAGCGCCCTTATCGACCAGGTGCTGCTGGCCAACAACGACCTGGCGGTGGCAGCCCTTAAAGTGCGCCAGGCCCAGTTGCAGTCGGGGATTGCCGACTTGAACCTGACCCCGGATGTCAGCGCCGGCCTTAGTGCCAGCCGCCAGAAGCCCTTGGACGGCGGCGACGCCAGCAGCAGTTATTCGGCCAATGTCAGCCTGTCTTACGAGCTGGATCTTTGGGGGCGGCTGGCCAGCGTCCGGGACGCGGCGGCCTGGGAAGCGGCGGCCACCGAGTACGACCGCCAGGCGGCGGCCTTGAGCCTGGTGGCTACCACCGCCCAGCTCTATTGGCAGTTGGGTTATCTGAATGACGCCATCAAGGTGGCCGAGGCGGCCCTGGCCAATACCCAAAAGACCCTGTCGTTGGTGGAAGTGCGCCTGGCCGCCGGCGCCGTGTCGCCCCTGGAGCGTTACCAGGCCCGTCAGTCGGTGGCCAGCCAGCAAGCCGCCCTGACCCAGCTGCGCCAGCAGCGCTTCGAGGCCCGCACCGCCTTGGCAGTGCTCTTTAACCAGGGCCCAGAGCAGCGCCAGAGCGAGCCTGCCAGCTTGCCGGCGTCTTCCTTGCCGGCGGTCCCCGCCGGGTTGCCCGCCGATCTCTTGGGGCGCAGGCCCGATCTGCAGGCGGCCGAGCTGCGCCTGAAAAGCAGCCTGGCCAATGTGGACCAGGTGGCTACCAGCTTCTACCCCACCCTGAGCCTGACCGGGGCCCTGGGGGGCAGCTCCGATGCCCTTAAAACGGTGCTGGACAACCCCATTGCCAGCCTGGGTGCCGGCCTGGCCTTGCCCTTTATCCAGTGGCAGCAGCGTGACCTCAATATCAGCGTCGCCGAAAACCAGTACCAGCAGGCGGTGGCCGGTTTTCGCCAAAGCCTCTATGGGGCCTTGAAGGAAGTGGAAGACAGCCTGTCGGCAAGGGCCCGTTACCAGGCCCAGGGCCAGGCCCTCAATGAGGCCCTGGACGCCGCCAAGGCGGCGGAGCGTATCGCCGAGGTGCGTTATCGCACCGGCGCCACCGGGGTGCAGGACTACCTGGACCAGCAGGACAGCCGGCGCAGCGCCGAACTGGCGGTGGCCCAAAACCGCTTTAACCAGCTCGGTAACCTGATGACCCTGTACCGGGCCCTGGGGGGCGGCGCCGAGAAGGCTCCGGCCCAAGGTTAAAAAAGGCTGCCATCGGCAGCCTTTTTTATGGGGGCGTCATCACCTGCTCAAGCTTTGCCAGCACCTCGGGCCCCGGCAGGCCGTGGCGCTTGGCGGCCAGATAATGGGCGGAAAAGGCCGCCAGCCAGGCGCCAAGGCGCTGGCCGTTAAGCCCTTCTCCCGCTTGTTCCAGCAGCAGCGCCGCCACTTCGGCGGTGCACAGGTGGCCGTCCTGGTGCTGGTTTCGCAGCAAAAAGCCCGACAGCAGCTCGCCGTCGATGGCGGTGACCGGATAAGGGTCCAGATAGCGGCTGGAGCGCAGCATCTTGGCGGCCTGGGGCCAGGTGGCATCGAGGATCAGGAGCTTGACCGGGCCGGCACCTGGCAGCGGCGCCAGGCGCGCCGGTGCCACATAGTGGCTGGGAAAGACGATGCGGGTGGTCTCGTCCAGCCAGTCAAGGAGCGCCGGGTCTGGCTCGGTGCGGTGCCAGGCAAAGGCGCGGGTACTGGGAAGCAGATCGCAAATAAGCTTGCCGGTGTTACTGGGCTTAAAGGGCTCGTTGCGGTGCATCAGGAGCCCGAACTCCAGGCGGCTTTTAAGCACCCGGCGATGGGGGCACAGGCAAAACTCTGGCACCAAGGCGCAGCCCTCGCAGCGCACCACCTTGTGGCCACGGGCAAGGTAAGGCCGCTGGCTTTGGGCCTTGAGGCGCTGTTTGAGTTCCAATACGGCGTTCATGGTGCTCCCATAAAAAAGGCCCCTGTCGGGGCCTCTTTTTCGCTAAGCCGGGGGCTTAGAGGCGGTCCAGGATGGACTGGGTGAAGTCGGTGGTGGAGCCGGTGCCGCCCAGATCGCGGGTGGTACGGTCGCCAGAGTCGATGACTTCGGTCAGGGCCTTGCGGATCTTCTCGGCCTTGTCCTGCATGCCCAGGTACTCGAGCATCTGGATGGAGGCCAGGATCACGGAGCTGGGGTTGGCGATGTTCTTGCCGGCGATGTCAGGGGCAGAGCCGTGCACCGCTTCGAAGATGGCCGCGCCGGCACCGATGTTGGCGCCAGGAGCCATACCCAGGCCGCCTACCAGGCCGGCGCAGAGATCAGAGACGATGTCGCCGAACAGGTTGGTGGTGACGATCACGTCGAAACGCTCGGGGTACATCACCAGGTTCATGCAGCAGGCATCAACGATCATCTCTTCGAACTGGATGTCGCTGTAGTCCTTGGCCACTTCACGGGCCACTTCCAGGAACAGGCCGGAGGTGGTCTTGAGGATGTTGGCCTTGTGAACGGCGGTGACTTTTTTGCGGTTTTCGCGGCGGGCCAGGTCAAAGGCGAATTCGACGATGCGCTTGGCGCCGTCGCGGGTAATGAGGGACTTGGCTTCGGCCTGGGTGCGCTCTTCGTTCACCACCTGGCCGGCACCGGAGTACATGCCTTCGGTGTTTTCACGGACGGTGATGATGTCGATGTTCTCGTAACGGGCCTTGGTGCCTTTGAAAGACAGTACCGGGCGCACGTTGGCGTACAGCTGGAACTGTTTACGCAAGGACACGTTGATGGAGGTGAAACCGCCGCCTACCGGGGTAGTCAGAGGGCCCTTGAGGGTGACCTTGTTCTTTTCAATCAGGTCCAGGGTGGCCTGGGGCAGCAGTTCGCCAGTTTCTTCCAGAGCGGCAAGGCCGGCCTTGGCAAAGTCGTATTCAAAGTCGCAGCCCGCCTTGTCCAGGACTTTCAGGGCTGAGTCGATAATATCGGGGCCGATACCGTCGCCAGGGATAACTGTGATGCGTTGTTTGCTCATGGTGCACTGACTCCGTGCATTTGCATGCTTGATTCTTTATAGAGAAGAGGCGACCGGAAATGCCGCCGCGTTAAACGGCCCTTGGGCCCCTGTGAAGCGCGATTTTATAGCACATTTTCCGGCACTTCTCTACCGCTGGCCGCCAGACAGACTGTCAGCTTGTCGTTGCCAAGCAGCGCTTGACAGCCCCTGAGATGGCCCAGGGGCAGCGCCGTTGATAGACTCGCTCCAAACCAAAAATGACAGGGATCCCCATGATTCTGCGCTCCTTGCTGTTAACCGCCCTGCTCTCGGGGCCGGCCCTGGCCCAGGGCCGGCCCGTCACCCTCAATGATCTGATGGACTTCAAGGCCATCGACAGCCCGGTGCTGTCCGATAACGGCCAGGTACTGGCCTTCAGCGCCCAGCCCGACCGGGGCGACGCCACCGGTGTTATCCGCCTCACCGACGGTAGCCGCAAGCTGACCGTGGAGCGGGGCAGCAAGCCGGCCCTGACCCCGGACGGCCGCTATGTGGCTTTCTGGCAGCAGGCGCCCCTGTTTGACCGCCTCAAAGCCAAGGCCAAGGACAAACCGAAAAAAGCCCTGGTGGTGGTGGACACCCAGTCCGGCGCCCAGCTGCGTTTCGACAAGGCCAGCGCCTTTGCCCTGTCCGACAAGGGCGGCCGCCTGGTGGTAGAGGTACTTAAAGCCGGCGCCGACCAAGGCGACGGCAAAAAGGCCAAGGACGAAAAAGTGCTGTTGCTGGTGGACATCAGCAGTGGCAGCCAGCAGGAGCTGGGCAAGGTAGCGGCCTTTGCCTTTAAACCTGGGACCGGCGACCTGCTCTACGCCAAGGACCCGGTCAAGGACCAGGCCGAGACCAAGGGCGAGCTGCGCCTGCTGGCCGACAAGGACCGATTGCTGGACAGTGAAGAGGGCAAGCTCTACCGGGACCTGACCTTCAGCAAGGACGGCAGCCGCTTTGCCGCGCTGCGCGGCAATCAGGGCGACGAGGAAGAGAGCCGGGCCTTTGAGGTACTGCTCTACAACGGCAAGCTCAAGACCCTGTCCACCCCGGACGACGGCTACTACATCGGCGCCGGCAATATCCTGCGCTTTACCGAAGACAACCGCCGGCTCTTTGTGGGCCGAAAGCCCCTGCCCAAGGCCGACACCCGGGTCACTCCCGAACTCAACAGCCCAAGCGACGTCACCAACATCGACAAGATTTTGGCCAGCCGCAAGCTGCGGGTTTGGCAGGGGGATGACCCGCAAATCAAGCCCCAGGAAGCCAAGACCTACAAGGCCCGTAAAGACCACCTCTACCTGGCGGTGTTCCACCTCAACAATGGCCGCTTCGTGCAACTGGCCGACCAAACGGTACCGGACGTGGCAGCCGGGGAACAAAGCGGTTACCTGCTGGGCTCCACCGACCAGCCCTACCTCAAGGCCACCACCTGGAACGGTTTTTACCGCGACTACTACGGGGTCAACCTGTCCACCGGTGAAAAACGCCTGATCGGCGGCCACCTGGGGGCGGCCCCCAGCCTGTCTCCCCAGGGCCATTACGCCGTGTTCTTCGAGGCCGGCAACGTCAAGATGGCCGACCTTCGCCAGCAAAAGGTGCTGAACCTGACCCAGGGCCTGCCGGTCGGTTTTAGCGACGAAGACCACGACTACCCCTCAGAGGCCCCCGGCTACGGCTTTGGCCCCTGGTACCAGGACGCCTCCGGGGTCTTGGTGTACGACAAATTCGATATCTGGCGTTTCGGCACCGACGGCAAGGGCCAGAAGCTCACCGCCAAGCGGGCCGACAAGCTACAGCTGCGGGTGGTTACCCCGGATCCGGACCAGCCTTATGTCAGCAAGGGCCAGGCCCTGTTGCTGACCGGCTATTCCGACAAGGACAAGTACACCGGCTTTTTCCGCCTGACCTTGGGCCAGGACGGCGTCGCGCCATTGTTGCTGTCCCCCAACAGCTACCAGTTTCTGGCCAAGGCCAAGAAGGCCGACACCTGGCTCTTTACCCGGGAAAGCTTCAGCGAGTTTCCGGATATCTGGGTGGATGACGCCAATTTTCGGGCGCCCCGTAAGCTGACCGACGCCAACCCCGTTACCCAGGAGTTGGCCTGGGGCCAGCCCGAGCTGGTGCATTGGCGCAATCTGGACGGCCAGATGCTGGACGGCGTACTGATCAAGCCTGCCGGTTACGACCCGGCCAAGCGCTACCCGGTGCTGGTGTACTACTACCGCTTTATGAGTGACCGCCTCTATCGTTTCAACGAGTTCAAGGTCAACCACAGGCCCAACTTCGCCTACTACAGCAGCAACGGCTACGCGGTGTTCCTGCCCGACGTACGCTTTGCGGTGGGGACCCCGGGCAAGAGTTCGGTGTCGGCCCTGGTGCCTGGGGTGCAAAAGCTTATCGACATGGGGGTTGCCGATCCCAAAGCCATTGGCCTGCACGGCCATAGCTGGTCCGGCTACCAGACCGCCTTTGTGGTAACCCAGACCAACATCTTTGCCGCCGCCGCCGCCGGGGCGCCGGTGTCAAACATGACCAGCGCCTACTCCGGCATGCGCTGGGGCGCCGGCATCGCCCGCCAGTTCCAGTATGAAACCGGCCAGAGCCGTATCGGCCAGAGTCTCTATGAAGCCCCCGAGCTCTATATCGAGAACTCGCCGGTGTTCTATGCCGACCGCATCAAGACGCCGCTGCTTATCGAGTTCGGTGACAAGGACGAGGCGGTACCCTGGGAGCAGGGCATCGAGCTGTACCTGGCGCTGCGTCGCCAGAACAAGCCGGTGGTGATGCTGCAATACGAGGGGGAGCCCCATCACCTCAAGCAGTACGGCAACAAGCTCGATTACACCATCAAGATGAAGGCCTTCTTCGACCATTACCTCAAAGGGGCTCCGGCCCCGGCCTGGTGGAGCCAGGGCGAGCCTTACCAGCCGCCCCCCAAGGCCAAGAAAAAGGCCGAGGCCAAACAACAAGACTGAGAGAAGCGGCCCACGGGCCGCTTTTTTTGGTTAAGGATTGAGCGTTTAAGCAGAGGGTGTTTTGGAAAAGCGCCTGTTATCCGCCCTGGGCTGGGTCCATCTTTACAGGACAACCCATGTCAAGGAGGACTTATGCTCAGTGAAGCCGATGCCGAGCAGGTGCTGATACGCTTGCGCCAAGCCATCAACGGGGTGGTCTGGGCCACCCCGAAGTTTGACCCGGACGCCCACAATATCTGCTTTATCAACCTGGAGATGCGGGACGGTAGAGAGCTTATCTACTACTCCTTTTCCAACATGAGCCGGGTGTCCAGCACTCGCCAGGCGGCTCTGACCGGATTGGGCTACGAACTGGTACCGGACGTCAGCAATCACCTCAAGTTTTGGGCCTGTGGCGGCATGGGGCAGTACCATACCGAGCCGCGCCTGGTGAACTATGTGTTCTGCCGCCCGGGGCACCTGGAAAATATCCGCCGGGCCCTGATTGTCACCGAGATTGACTGCTGTGGTAGCTGTATGAACAACACCATCTCGCCCTTTGTGGAGCAGTATCCGGATATCGATATCTACACCCAGGAACACGGCGCCGTGCCGTCACAGGGGATCAGCCCCAGCTTCCAGCATTTCACGGTATGAAAAAGGCGCCTTAGGGCGCCTTTTGTTAACGGGGCAGGGCCAGGGTCTTGACCCGGGTGCCGGTGATCACCTTTTCGAAGTCTTCCTTGGCCCTGTCCAGCCAGTACTGGTCGCAGTCGGGCAGCATGCGGTTGAGGCTGAAGTCCACCACCAACTGGTATTGGTTGCCCAGGGGGCGGCAATAGTAGAGGTTGTCTGGACGCACCCCATGGTGGCTCCAGCTGAACCTGACCCACTCCTCGCCGGCAAACTGCACCTGTTCAAACTGCTGGGGCAGGTGAACACGGTCGGCTTCGACGCAGCTGTCGATGTAGTCGCCGTATTCTTCCTCTACCTGGGCCAGGTGGCCGGGATCGGCGCTGCCGTCGAGAATGCTCTGGTAGTAGGCGTCAACCCGGGCCGGTTCCGACTGGTACTGGCGGGTGGCACAAAAGGCCAGGGCTTTTTGCCTGAGCTGCCAGTTGTGGCCCCCTTGGGCCTCAAAATACTGCTGGTAGTCGCTTTGCAGGTAGTGGCTGAGGGCCGAGGTGTCGGCGCCGGCCAGGGGAGCCTTGAGCTTTTCTACGGTCCAGATGGCGGTAACCAGGGTAAAGGGGTCGTGCTGATGCTTAAACCAACGGGGCTGGCGGTACTGCCAAAGGGCCGCCTCGACGGTGACGTGGCGGTGGCCGGTGCGCCGCTGTTGGCCGCTCTCCACGGCGTTGGCATCGAAATCGCTCAGATCCACAAAACGTGGGTAACGTTTGGGGTCGGCGTTATCGATAAGGCTGCCCGGCTGCAGTATGTCGATGTGGGCAAAGCCGCAGTCTATCTGGTGGTGTTCGCTGTGGTCGAAATCGGGACCCCCATGGGTCCCGTTTTGAACCAGTTTGTTCTTCAGTGCTGTGAGCAAAGTCAGCTTCCCTTGGGCAGGTACTTGGCGACCATCCTGGCCCTGTCGTGGTTACCTGTCATCACCAATTGGTGATAGTAGGTCTCAAGGCCCAGGTAGGGCAAGGTATGGGGGCTGGCCAGGCTGTTCTCGCCGGCGACCAGGCCGGCAAAACGCAGGGAACGCACCAGGCCTGAGGGGCTGAGATCGTTGCCACCGGCCAGGTTGGGCACCATGTCGAAGGGGTTGTTGCGGCTGGACACCACCTGGATCATGGCCTGCTGGCAGACCAGCCTTGCATCACCCATGTTACAGCCCACGCCGTGGAGGCTGACCTTGTGGCAGTTGAGGGGGGTGCCTATCTCCTTGAGGTGGACCCTGACCGCCCGGGCAAAAATGATGGCCCCCTGGCTGTGGGCTACCCAATGGGTCTGCTGGCCACGTTGCTGGGCTTCGTTGAGTACCGCCGCCAGGTGATGCACGTTGTGGCTAAAGCCGTGGATGCGGCCGGCGGCGCGTTTGTCAAAGCCGCATTCGAGCAGATCTTCCTTGGCGCTGTCGCTGGGGTTGTGGAACAGGGTGTAATCGTCGAAAGACTGGCCCTTGTAGGCGGTGTCCAGGTGGGTCCCCATCAGCCAGGTGGCCTTGGACAGCTCGTTGAGCATACCGTTGACGGCGGCGTGGCGGGTTTCAACCCTGTGCACCGGCTGGGGGGTGGCGTTGTCCCAGTTGTCCATCAGCTTGTTGACGATTTCCCGGTCGGTATTGGAATTGTCGAAGCTGGCGTGGCCATTGCGTTTGACCCGGTACAGGGCGTTACGCTCCATATGACTGGCCCCTTCCTTGACACCAAGCAGGCGCTTGTCAAAGAGGATGTCGTTAACCACTATGCCGGGGGCGGCGACTGCAAACATCACCAGGTAGTGATAGCCCTTGAAGGGGTATTGGGAGCGGCGCATCCGTTGAAAGGCGTTCTTGCGCTGAGCGGATACATCCGGGGCATTGGGATCTTTGCAGATGGCGATGATCTCTTCGATCACTTTGATGCGGTCAAAGTCATTGAGGCTGCACAGCATCTGGAAGGCCTGGTGCTTGAGCTTGAGCCTGCCGTCCAGCCAGGTGGACAGCTTGGCTGGCAGCTTCTTGACCCCAAGAGGCCTTTCCTTGTCGCTGTCGAACAGTTTTGACAGCTCCGGGTATTGTACTGCTTCACTCCAGCTGACCAGGGTATGGGCAGCCAAACTGCGCGCTTGCGTAGAGATCATCTGACGAGACATAGTGCCTTCCTTGACGGGATTCATCCTTGATGTGGCGAATTCTCAGTCAAGTTGGCTGGGTGCGCTATGGCATATCGGACTTACGCATACTTCAATACGCAAGTCGGCAAATTACGCCCTTGGGAGCCGGGTCTACTTAAGGTAGGACTTTATCACCTGCAGCATCACCGCCGCTTCCTGTTGGCGCTTGTCGCCATCCGATTCTTCCACCAAATGATCGACCAGATGCCCTTCGATGACGGCAGCCATCAGGCCGTTAACGGCGCCCCTTATCGCTGCTATCTGCTGCAACACGGCCGTGCAATCCTGGTCCTCGGCCAGCAGCTTTTCCAGGGCCCCGGCCTGGCCCTGTATGCGCCTGACCCGGGTCAGCAGTTTGGCTTTGTCCTTGATGGTATGCATGGGGTGGGCCCTCTCTATGATACTGGGGGGTAGTATTTTTATACTCGGGGGGAGTATCCTTGTGTCCAGAGTATAAAGCGTGACGGACCCCTGATGGAAACCTTCTCAACCCTGCTGGCCCAAGGCAACGCCTGGCTGTTTATTCCCAGCGCCATATTGCTTGGCGCTCTCCATGGCCTGGAACCCGGCCATTCCAAGACCCTGATGGCGGCCTTTATCGTGGCTATCCGTGGCACCCTTGGCCAAGCGGTGCTGTTGGGCCTGGCCGCCACCCTGTCCCATACCCTGGTGGTGTGGGCCGTGGCCATGACCGGCCTCTACCTGGGAGGCAACTGGAACGCCGAGCAGACTGAGCCCTATTTCCAGCTGGCCTCAGGGGCCATCATAGTGCTGGTAGCCCTGTGGATGGCCTGGCGGACCTGGCGTGACCAGCACCACCATCATCATCATCATCATGACCATGACCATGACCATGACCATGACCATGACCATGACCACAGCCATAGCCATCAACAGGGCGGTCTGGAACTGGCCCTGGCCCAAGGGGAATACCAGGATGCCCATGAAAGGGCCCATGCCTTGGATATCCAGCGCCGCTTTGCCAACCGCGAGGTGACCACAGGGCAGATAGCCCTCTTTGGCCTGACCGGCGGCCTTATCCCCTGTCCCGCTTCCATCACCGTGCTGCTGCTGTGCCTGCAGCTAAAGAAGGTGGCCCTGGGAGCCACCCTGGTGCTCAGTTTCAGTGTCGGCCTGGCCTTGACCCTGGTGGCTTCGGGGGTGTTGGCGGCCTTGGGGGTGCGCCATGCTTCAAAGCGCTTTGCCGGTTTTGGCGACTTTGCCCGCAAGGCGCCGTATTTCTCCAGCCTGCTGATCGCCTTGGTGGGGCTCTACTTGGCGCTGCTGGGTTGGCAGGCCTTGCCTTGATCACAGCCATGAAAAAAGGCGCCCTAGGGCGCCTTTTTTGTCTATCAGCGAAGCTTATTTGACTTCTTCACCGGCCGCTTGCTTGTCGGCGTGGTAGCTGGAGCGTACCAGGGGGCCACAGGCGGCGTGCTCATAGCCCATGGCCATGGCGTCGTCGTGCAGGGCGTCAAATTCGACCGGGGGCACGTAACGGGCCACCGGCAGGTGGTGGCGACTGGGTTGCAGGTACTGGCCCAGAGTCAGCATGCTGACCTTGTGGTCGCGAAGGTCCTGCATCACCTGGCGGATCTCGTCGTTGGTCTCACCCAGGCCCATCATCAGCCCGGATTTGGTGGGCACATTGGGGTTGCGCTCCTTGAAGCGCTTGAGCAGTTCCAAAGACCATTCGTAGTTGGCACCGGGGCGGACCATTTTATAAAGGCGCGGTACGTTTTCCAGGTTGTGGTTGAACACGTCCGGCGGAGTCTCGCTGAGGATATCCAAGGCGATGTCCATGCGGCCACGAAAATCCGGTACCAGGATCTCAATCTTGATGTTGGGGCTGTACTTGCGGATGGCCTTGATACAGTCGGCAAAGTGCTGGGCGCCGCCGTCGCGGAGATCGTCCCGGTCTACCGAGGTGATCACCACATATTTAAGCTTCATGTCGCGGATGGTCAGGCCCAGCTTTTCCGGCTCTTGGGCGTCGGGGATCAGGGGGCGGCCATGGGCCACGTCGCAGAAGGGGCAGCGGCGGGGACAGATGGCG